>JBBQPD010000050.1:0-14398 GCA_038331535.1 Gemmatales bacterium
CAGGGGACGGCCGGCCCTACAGTCGAGTGGTTGGAGGAGTGGCTGATCCAAAAGGGCGGCACCGTCGGCGAAGTACTCCGCCGCGAGCATCAGCACCAGGCCGCCAACCAGGTTTCGATCGGCAACGCCATCACGACCCTGCGATTGCTCGAAGCGCTGGATTGGAGCCATTTTTTCGAGCAGGCCAGCATCGTCGAAGCGCTGCTGCGCCAGGACCCGGCCGGCGCCTACTCGCGCCAGGACTTCGCCACCCGCGATCGCTATCGTCGGGCCGTGGAACAACTGGCCCGCGGTTCGGTCCATGCGGAAGAAGACGTGGCCCGACGAGTCCTCGACCGAGCCGGCGCGGAAGGCGCGGGACGCCGGCAACACGTCGGCTACTACCTCGTCGATGAAGGCCGCCCGCAGTTTGAGGCGGAGCTGGGCTATCGGCCCCACTGGCGCGACTGGTTTCACGCCGGACTGGCGCGGCATCCAAATAAGTTCTATTTCGGATCGCTTATCGTCGTCTTCGTCGCTCTCGTTGCCTGGTTCACGTTCCTCGGCGGCACCGGCCTGGCCTGGACAACTTTCCTGCTGGCCGGGGCGCTGCTGCTGCCCGCCAGCGAGATCGCCGTGCGGACGATTCACTTCTTGGTTACCCGCCTGTTGCCGCCGCGTGTCCTCCCCAAATTGGACTTCAAGGACGGCATCCCGCCAGAGTGCGCCACCTTCGTCGTCATCCCCGGAATGCTGACTCGGCCGGAGAGTGCCGCGCATCTTTTGGAACGCCTTGAGCTTCATTACCTGGCCAACACCGATCCCCAATTGCACTTCGCGCTGTTGACCGATTTCGCCGACGCCGCGGAGGAGACGCGACCGGAAGATGAGGCACTGGTCCAGGCCGCGCTCGACGGCGTCAAAGACCTTAACGAGCGCTACTCCCCCGACGGAAACGAACGGTTCTTCGTCTTCCACCGCAAACGCCTATGGAACCCCAGCGAAAACAGCTGGATGGGCTGGGAACGGAAACGTGGGAAGCTACTCGAATTCAATCGCCTGCTGCGCGGCGACCAGGCGACGAGTTATTCGACATGCAGTGTGCCTCTCGAGCGGCTGGCGTCTGTCCGCTATGTGCTCACCCTGGACGCCGACACCAACCTGCCGCGCGAGGTTGCCCGGCGCCTCATCGGCACGCTCGCGCACCCGCTAAACCAGGCTGAGTTTGACCCCGCTCGGCGGCAAATTGTGAGGGGTTACGGCCTGCTCCAGCCGCGCGTCGGCTTCCTGTTTCACACGGGACTGCGTTCGACCTTCGCGCGCCTCTTTGCCGGCTCCGTCGGCGTCGATCCGTACTCGGCGGCGGTCTCGGACGTGTATCAGGATTTATTCGGCGTCGGCAGCTACACGGGCAAGGGTCTCTACGACGTGGACGCCTTTGAGAAGGCGACCGGGCCGGCCTTTCCTGAGAATCACATTCTCAGCCACGATCTCATTGAGTCCAATTTCGCACGTTGCGGGCTGGTGTCGGACGTTGAAGTGCTGGATGACTTCCCGTCCAAATACCAGGCTTACGCTCGCCGCGAGCATCGCTGGATACGCGGCGACTGGCAATTGCTTCCCTGGCTGGGTCGCAACGTGCCTTCCGTGGTCCCACCAGAACACGTCCCGAACCCACTGCCGCTCCTGGCGCGCTGGAAGATTCTCGATAATCTACGTCGCAGCCTGCTCGCGCCGGCCCTGCTGGTTCTGCTCATCCTCGCGTGGACGGTCCTTCCCGGCACTGCCTGGATGTGGACCGCTCTCGGCGTTGGGATTGTCGCTCTGCCGCTCTTATTTCTGTTCGTCGGCAGTGTGTGGGACGTGCTGCGCGGCGGTTCGCCGCGGACCATTTTGCGTGGCCTGCGTGAGAATGCGCCGACGACGGCGGGGCAGGCGCTGCTGCAACTCAGCTTCCTGCCCGATCAAGCGCGGCTCAGTGTCGAGGCCATCGCGGTCACCCTCTATCGTCTGTTTATCTCGCGCCGCGATCTGCTTGAATGGGAAACCTCCGCCGCCGCCGAGGCGCGACTGACCGGAAGCCTACGGCAGTGCTGCGCCGCCATGTGGCAGGCCGTGGCCCTAGCTGCCGCCGCGACCGTGTTGGTCGCGTGCGTCCATGCGGCCGCCTTACCGGCAGCCTTGCCGCTGCTTCTGTTGTGGCTGTTCTCCCCTCTCGTCGCCTACCTGGTCAGCCGTCCCGCGCCGGCGCCGCGGGCAGTCCTGCTACCCGATGACATCCGCGCTCTGCGCAAAATAGCCCGCAAAACCTGGAGTTTCTTCGAGAAGTTCATCGGCCCGGAGGACCACTGGCTGCCGCCGGACAATTACCAGGAAGAACCCAAGGCGCAAGTGGCCCACCGCACCTCGCCGACGAATACCGGCTTGCTGCTCCTCTCGACGCTGGCGGCCCATGACCTCGGCTACCTGGACTTGCCGGCGCTGGTGCAGCGGCTTGCCGATACCTTCGCAACGCTGGACAAGCTCGAACGCCATCACGGACATTTTCTTAACTGGTACGATACACAGACCCTTCAGCCGCTAAACCCGGCGTATGTGTCCACCGTCGATAGCGGCAATTTGCTGGGTTGTCTGCTGACCCTGGAGCAAGGACTACTCGAGGCGCCGAGTCAGTCGTATCCCCGGGCGGCAAACCTCCAGGGCTTGTCGGATACACTCGATCTCGTGGAAGACGAATGCCGGCGTGTGAAGCCCTCCGATGAATCGCCTGCGCCTCCAGTTCCACCCGCGGAGCCATTTGACCGATTCCGCAAGGAGTTGGGAGACCACGCCGAGACCGGCCTGATCGCCTGGGAAGGAAAGCTCGAGCGCCTCGCGGAAGCCGCGGCGGCGGTTCTGAGCGGCGTCGGCAAGACGAATGCGTGGGCTGTGCGTCTCGTCGGCCAGGTGGAGGCGCTCCGCAAGGAACTCACTGCGTTGGCGCCCTGGGTGGGGTCTCTCCGCGTGGGGGGGCATGTTCTCGGTGAGAAAATGTCTACGGAGCAAATCGCACACTGGCAGGAGCTCAGTCGTTTGCTCGACGAACCGATCCGACTCGATACCTGGCCGCATCAGCGCGACAAGCTGCTGGCAGAAATCGCGACGTGTCAGAAACTGTGGGCCGACGAGGCCAATCCGATCGCGTCCCTGGCGGCGGAGGTTGGCGCTTCCGAGGCCGAAGGGCTGGCAGATCGCCTGCGCGAACTGGCCGTGAAGGCGGCTAATTTAGCCAGCGCGATGGACTTCAAGTTTCTGTACAACCCCGACCTCGACCTGTTCACCATCGGGTTCAACTTGCCGTTGGCACGGCCAGATAACGCTCATTACGACTTGCTTGCCTCCGAGGCGAGCTTGACCAGTTTCCTGGCCATCGCGCGCGGTGAAGTGCCGCGCAAACACTGGTTCCACCTCGGCCGGCCCGCGACTCATGTCGCCGGGCACGACGGGCTGCTGTCCTGGGGCGGCACTATGTTTGAGTACCTGATGCCGCGCCTGCTTCTGCCCCATTTTCCGAAGACGCTGATTGACGCGATGCAGATTGCCGCCGTGGCCAGGCAGATCGAGTACGGCAAGCAGAATGGCGTACCGTGGGGGATATCCGAGTCGGCGTACAACGTCCTCGACGGCTCCCAGGATTATCAATACCAGTCGTTCGGCGTACCGGGATTGGGAATCAAACGCGGCCTGGCCCATGACCTGGTCGTGGCCCCCTACGCCACGGCCCTGGCGGCGGCTCTCGAACCTCATGCCTGTTTGCTGAACTTTCAGGCCTTGCGCGCGCTCGGTGCGGAGGGGGAGTACGGCTTCCACGAATCCCTGGACTTCACACCCGACCGAATACCCATCGGACACCGCTGCCAGGTGATCCGCTCGTACATGGCCCATCATCAGGGCATGACGCTCGTCGCGCTGGCCAACTGCGTGCTCGGCGACGTCATGCCGAGGCGCTTGCAGACCGCGCCGCTCGTTCGCTCCACCGAACTACTGCTTCAGGAACGGGTGCCCCATACCCCGCCGCCCCCAACCCAGCGGACGGAAGAAGGCCCGCCGCGCCAGGAGCAGGCCGGGTCCGGGGACTCGGTTAGTCGGCACATCACCACTCCCCACTCCACCGGTCCGCGGACACACCTGCTTTCCAATGGGGAATACACCGTGATGCTGACGGCCGCGGGAGGCGGCTACAGCGCCTGCCGGGACAGCGACGTGACGCGCTGGCGCGAGGACCGGGCGCTCGATGGCGGCGGCCATTTCTACTACATCAAAGACCTTGAAAGCGGCAAATACTGGTCGGCCGGGTTCCAGCCCGTGCGCGTGCCGCCCGCCGCCTTCGAGGTCGTCTACTCCACCGACAAGGCCGAGTTCCGCCGCGTGGACGATGACGTCGAAACCCACATGGACGTCGCCGTCTCTCCCGAGAAAAACGTTGAGGTACGCCGCTTGACGATCACCAACCGCGGCCATCGACGGCGCGATCTGGAGGTCACCAGTTACGTCGAGGTGGTGCTCGTCCCGCATGGGGCCGACCTGGCACACCCCGCGTTTCAAAAACTGTTCCTGGAGACGGAGGCCTTGCCCGACCGCTCGGCGCTTTTGTGCCGGCGCCGACCGCGTGCCGCCGACCAGAAGCCGATTTGGGCCGTCCACGTTCTGGCGACAGAATCCGGACAGGGCGGAAAGCCGCAGTTTGAAACCGATCGCGCCCGCTTTTTGGGGCGGCGGCGCACGCCTGCCAATCCGGCGGCGTTCGATAAGGGCAGCGAACTATCCGGCACCGTGGGTCCGGTCCTCGACCCGATCTTCAGCTTGCGGCACCGCGTGCGCCTGGAACCGGGCACGTCGGCTGTCCTCGCCTTTGCCACGGCGGTCGCCGACAACCGCGAAGACGCCATCGCTCTGACCGACGAATATCACACCCTGCATGGCGCCACGCGCACCTTCGAGCTTGCCTATGCACACGCGCGCGTCGAGTTGCGCCACCTGAACTTGACCGCGGTAGACGTTCACCTCTTCCAGCGTTTGGCCGGGCACATCCTCTTCGCCGGGCCGATCCTTCGAGCGGCAGCGGCGGTGCTGACGAGTAATCTGCAGAACCAGACCGGACTGTGGCGAATCGGCGTCTCCGGCGATCTCCCCCTCGTCGTCGTCCGCATCAGCGATCCCGAAGACCTGCCGCTCGCACGTCTGCTGCTTTTCGCCCATACGTACTGGCGGGTCAAGGGGCTGAAGGTGGAGATGGTCCTGCTGAACGAACACCCGGCGAGCTATTTTGAGGAACTGCACGAACAGTTACTTGGACTGTCGCGCGCCAGCGACGCCCACACGCTCCTCGACAAGCCGGGCGGCGTCTACCTCCGCAAAAGCTCACACCTTTCCGACCCCGATCGAAACTTACTGATGGCGTCGGCCCGCGTCGTCCTGGCGGGGAACGAAGGACCGCTCGGCCAACAGTTGGACGTGTTGGAACGGCGCAAGCCGCTGCCTCGGCTGTTACCATCGCGGCGCCAACCTGCCGCGCAGCGAAGTCCCACAACGCCGGCGCCAACAGGATTACGCTTCGCCAACGGCACCGGCGGTTTCGCCGCGGAAGGGCGCGAGTACGTGATCCTTCCGGATCAGGTGCCGCCCGCGCCGTGGATCAACGTGATCGCCAACCCTGGTGTCGGCTTCCTGATCTCGGACAGTGGAGCGGGTTACACCTGGGCCGGAAATAGCCAGCAGAATCGCCTCACGCCCTGGAGCAACGACCCGGTCAGCGATCCGCCCGGCGAGGCAATCTACCTGCGCGACGAGGAAACGCGCGAGGTCTGGTCGCCCACGCCGTTGCCGGTCGCCGGCGCCAGCCCGACCGTGGTCCGCCACGCGCCGGGATGCACGACGTTTGAACAACGGCGCGGCGGCCTCGAGCAACGGTTGCGGCTATTCGTGGCGCCGGACGAACCGGTCAAGTTCCTGTCGCTGACGGTCGTCAATCGCGGCACCACGGCGCGCAAGCTGTCCGCCACATTTTTCGCGGAGTGGGTGCTGGGAGCGACGCGCGACCAGACGGCCATGCACGTCGTGACCGAGGTTGACCCCGAAAGCGGCGCCCTGCTGGCCCGCAATACCTTTGGCATCGACTTCGGCACGGCGTTCGCTTTTGCCGACGTTCTGCGCCGGCCGCGCACACTGACGGGAGACCGCACCGAATTCCTGGGGCGCAACGGCTCGCGCGGCGACCCGGCGGCGCTGCAACGCATCGAACTCTCCGGCGACGTCGGCCCGTCCCTCGATCCGTGCGCCGCCATCCAGACGAAGTTCGACTTGGCGCCGCGCGCGGAAATCACCATCGTCTTCCTGCTGGGGCAGGCTGCGGATCGCGCTGCGGCCCGGCGCTTGTCGTTCCGTTACCGCGACGTGAGCGTCCTCGAACAGGCGTATAAAGAATCTCAATCCCGCTGGGAAGCGCTGCTCTCGACCGTCCAGGTACGAACCCCTAATCCCGCTCTGGACATCTTGCTCAACGACTGGCTGCTCACGCAGGTTCTGGCCTGCCGCGTCTGGGGCCGCTCCGCCTTCTATCAGTCCGGCGGCGCGTACGGTTTTCGCGACCAGCTCCAGGACGTCATGGCCCTGGTTCACGCGGCCCCGGCTGAATCGCGCGCCCAGATAGTGCGCGCGGCGGCGCGGCAGTTCGAGGAAGGCGACGTCCAGCACTGGTGGCACCCGCCAGCGGGCCGGGGCGTGCGCACGCGCTTTTCCGACGATTATCTGTGGCTGCCCTTCGTTGTCTGCTATTACGTCCTGACGACGGGCGATCGCCAGGTACTCGACGAAATCGTGCCCTTCCTCAAGGCGCCCATCCTCTTGCCGGGAGAGGAGGAGGTTTACGGATTGCCGGCAGTCTCCGATCAGAAGGCGCCGCTGTACGAACATTGCGCTCGCGCCCTCGAAAACGGTTGGAAGCTCGGAGCGCACGGTCTGCCGCTCATGGGCACAGGTGACTGGAACGACGGCATGAACCGCGTCGGCTCGGAGGGCAAGGGCGAAAGCGTCTGGGTCGGCTGGTTCCTGCTCACCTGTATGCAGCAGTTCGCCGACCTGGCCGGAGACCGCCGCGACGACGAGCGGGCGCAGCGCTACCGCGACCGGGCCGACCAGTTGAAGAAGACGATTGAGGAGCAAGCCTGGGATGGCGCCTGGTATCGCCGGGCCTATTTCGACGACGGCACTCCGCTCGGCTCCTCGGTCAACGATGAGTGCCGCATCGACTCGCTGCCCCAGACCTGGGCGGTGATTTCCGGCGCCGGCGAACCTGAGCGCGCCCGCGAGGGGATGAATGCGGTCCTCGAACAGCTGGTGCGCCAGCACGAGCAGATGATCTTGCTGTTCACGCCGCCTTTCGACAAAGGGGCGCTGCATCCGGGTTACATCAAGGGCTATGTGCCGGGAATCCGCGAGAACGGCGGGCAATACACACACGCCGCGATCTGGGTGGTTGAGGCAATGGCGCTTTTGAAGCAAGGCGACAAGGCGCTGGAATTGTTCGATCTGCTCAACCCGATCCGTCACGCCGAGACGCCGGAAGAAGTGCAACTTTACCGGGTGGAGCCGTATGTCGTCGCCGCCGACGTCTACGGCCGGCCTCCGCATACCGGCCGGGGAGGCTGGACGTGGTACACCGGCTCGGCCTCCTGGCTGTACCGCGTCGGCCTGGAGAACATTCTCGGCTTCCATCGGCGCGGCAACCGGTTGGAGCTTGTTCCCTGCATTCCCGCAGACTGGGCAGGTTACGAAATCACGTACCGCCACGGCAGCGCCGTCTACCGGATCGAGGTCGTGAATCCCCATCGCGCCGGGCACGGGACGACGCGCATTACGGTCGATGGCGGAGCGACGCAGGAGGGCAGCTTCGACTTGCTCGACGACGGCAAGACGCACACCGTCCGAGTCGAGATTGTGCCGCGGGAATGATCTTGTTATTGAGCGGGGATCGGTAATAAGATGCCGCGATGCTAGGAACGGAGATCCACTGATGCCAAGGACGGCGTCTGAGCTTGCTCCCACGGAACGGGCATTTCTCTCCTTGTTGCACGCCCGCGCCCTGCGCTATTTCCTCGACAACCAGATGGCCGACGGGCTATTTCTGGACCGACAGCGCAACTTCGCGCGCCCGGACGAGGATGGCTGGTGCAGCACGGCGACCACCGGGATGGGGTTCATCGCCCTGGCCCTGGCCAGCGCGGAGCCGTTTCATCTCTTGTCCCGCTCCTCGGCGACGGAGCGCATCGGCAGGGGGCTGGTTACTGCCCTCGAATGCCTGCCGCACACGCGCGGCATCATGCCGCACTTCGTCGATTCGATCAGCGGCGAGGCTGTCGGTGCGGATCAACGCAGCACGATCGATTCGGCCTGGTTGATCGCCGGCGGTCTCTGGGCCGGGGCGTTCCTTGGCGATGCGCGCTTGCAAGAGCTGGCCGGCCAACTCTTCGAGCGAGTGGACTGGCGATCCTGGTCCACCCCTTCCGCGTCGCGCACTCCCGGCCTTCTCCGCCATGGCGCGGACGAGAAGGGCCGTTCCTTTCCGTGCGCATGGGATCGCCTGAACGGGGAAACGATTCTTCTCTATATCCTCGCGGCGGGCGCTGCCCAGGAACACGCCTGGTCCGCGGCCAACTGGGGTCGTCTCAATCCTTGTTTCGGCGAGGCCGGCGGCTTCCGCTTCGCCAGCGCCGACCTGGGGCTGTTCGTCTTCCAGTACGGTCTCGACCTGATCGATCTGGATAACTGGCGTGAACCGGGCGGACTCGACCTGAACGCGGAGGCCGACCTGGCGACCGAAGCCAACTATCGAGTCTGCCGTGACGCGGCCGATCGCTTCGAGACCTATCGTTATTACTGGGGTCTATCGGCGGGCGACGGCCCTGGAGACCTGCCTGCCTCCGACAGCTACCGGAGCTATTCGCCGGGTGAACCGCTGGACGGCACGGCTCACGCCACCGCTTCACTGGCATCGGTCGCCCGTCAGCCCGAACTCGTTTGCGAGAACCTGCTGCGCTTACGTCGCGATAAGCGACACAATTGCCTGGGCCGCTATGGTTTCAGCGCGGTCAATGTGGACCGTAACTGGATTGGCCGCGACATGGTCGGCATCGACGCCGGCTCCGTGGTCCTGGCGCTGGATAATTTCTTGAACGAGGGTCGGGTCCGCAGCGTCTTCCACTCGCTCGCTGCCGTTCAACACGGACTGAAGCGAATCGGTTTCACGCGAATTGCGACTGCAAAATCCAATCCTGTCGCGCAGCGAACGATAGCCGCCTGACTATCTTCGCCGTTCAACTCTCCTCTTTCCTTCCCTACTCTCCAAGTTGCGGCACGTCGTTTGCTAAAACTTTTCGTATAACAAACTCAGCATCGACGTGGTCCGCCCACCACTTCGGGCTGCCGAGCAAGCCGAAGGAGCCTTCGGAGGGTATCACCATGATCGGATACAATGAAGAACAGTTTTCCGAGTTAGAGACTGCCCCGCCGGACGAGGTTCTGATCCCGGACTCACGTTCCAATGTGACACGTGCTGCGGAAAGCGAACGAAGGCTGGTGTCGGCGCTGAACGGCAGTCCGATTCCCTTCAGTCATTTGCATGAGGCGCATCGGCTGCCGCGCCCGCACTAATTCGATGCGTTCCGACTCTCCTCAAACAACTGTTTGGCTCCTGATCCAGGGCCTGAGCCAGTCCGTTGCCATAATGAACCATTCCGCAGAATTCTCCGGAGACGATCATGCCGACTTCCCCCGCAACAGCCGACGCCAGCATTTCACGGGAACAACTTATTGGCCTTCTGAACGAGGATCTGTCCCGCGAATACCAGGCGATCATCGCTTACGTCGTCTACTCCCAGGTGTTGAGGGGCGCCGAGTACATGACGATCGCCAAGGAGCTGGAGACGCATGCACAGGAAGAGTTACAGCACGCCCTGATTATCGCCAAGCAGATCGACTACCTCGGCGGTCAGCCGGCGGTCACGCCCAAGCCGGTCAAGACCTCGGACAAAGCGAAAGACATGTTGCGTTTCGACCTGGAGAATGAGACCGTCACGATTGCGGCCTACCGCGAGCGCGTCAAGCAGTGTGAGGCGCTGGGGGAGTACGCAATGGCCGAACACATCCGCCAGATTCTCATGGACGAGCAGGAACACCAGATCGACCTGGCGACGGCCCTGGGTGAGGATGTTCCTGCAGCGAAGGCGCCGAAGGGTTGAGTCAGGCGGGGTTCACGAATCAGTTCCAAGATTGTTTAGCCGCGAGCGCGGGTCAACCCCGCGCTTGCGGCTAAACGACGAAATCCATTCAACGCGCACCGGATACCGGGAGCGTCGGCGACGCGGGCAACGTGTAATCGCGTTCGATGGCAGCCCGGATGGCGGCACGACTTTCCGCCGCCTTGATCGCGGACAGGTGCTCGACCCTCTCGGCCGCGACGGCCAGCTCTTCGTCCTTAATTCCCTCGCGAAACCAACGCGAATAGTCTCCCTGGCGCAGATGAAAATCCCACGTCTCGTCGTCGATGCCGTCGGCGATTTGCAGAAACAGCATCAGGTTCTGCACCCGCAGGTTCAGCTTGTCTTGCGGCCCGCGGAAGTAGAAGCTCCGTTCGGGCGGCAGGTTCCCTTCCGCGTACTTGCGCCGATGCCGACGTCGTGCCGCCTTGATCGAGCGCGCTCGCAACTTGCACGGTGGTTCCCCATCGCGCCGCCAAAACAAAACGTCGCCCTGTTCCAGCGCGACGTCGCCGAAGAGGGCCGGGGCGGACCCCACCGCCGTCGCGAACTGGTTCACGGTGCGGCCCGCATCCTGCCCCACGGCGAGCACGGTGTCAACCCGCTTCAGCAAATCGGCGGACAATAGGCCTGGGCTGACGGTGATGAGCAGGACGTTGCGCCAGACTTGCGGCAGCAATCCCTCCGGCGGTTTCCAGGCGGCGGGCATCAGGTGATGGACTTCGTCCAGAATCAGCCAGTGCGGACGGCCCGTTCGGGCACGCATGCGGAGCAACGCCGGCAGCAGCTCCAGGAAAAACGGCGGTCGTTGAGCGATGGGCAGTCCTGTCATCGAGACGACAAGGTTCGCCTTGGGATTTTCCAGCACGCGCAGGATCTCGTCCGCCGCGGGTGCGTGCTGCGGACCGCCCAGGGACACGCACCCTTCAAAACCCTCGTAATCCCCCTCCGGATCGATCACGCAGAATTGATACTTCTGTTCGCGCAGCCCTTCCACGAGGCCGGCCGCCACGGTTGATTTACCGCTCCCCGACGGGCCGGCGATCAACACTGCCGGTGCGTAGGACGGGAGCTTGACCGGGTCGCCGCCGCGGGAGCCGATCACCAGATGGTGCCTTCCCAGCCGATCGTCGCGGCCACGGAGGTCGCTATAGATGATCTCGTCGATCAACTCGGCGACGCCCGCCCCGTGATCCGCGACGGTAACCATGTCGGCCAACTCCTTGACTGCCGGCAAGGCGTTGGAAACCGCGGCGGCACATTCGGCCACGCGAAAAAACGCACAGTCATTTTCGGCATCACCGACGGCACAGGCGTTGTGGGCCGACAGCCCCATTTTTTTGAGCGCGGCTGCCAAACCCGTCGCCTTGTTGACGCCGGCCGGCAGCACCATCACGGCGCCCTTGTTGAAGATGACCTGCAAATCCAGCCCGAGGTCGTGAATCGTCTCGAAGACGGCCTTTTGGTGCGGTTCCCAGGTGGCCACGATCACCCGCCCGACCGAAATGGGACCGACGCCGCGCCGGCGAAGTTCTTGCAGAAACTTCGCCAGCGGCGCCGGCGCCAACGGGATTTCTTCGCGGTTGGAAGGACGGTACAGGAGGCCGCCGTTCTCGGCCACGATCCACTCGAAGAGATCTTGACGCGCGAAGGTGGTGGCCAGGTCGGGCAACTCGCGCCCGGTCACGAGCAGCAGCCTCCGCCCGGTCGCGAGCAACCGCTCCAGCGCGGCCACCGTCGGCGCGTCAACCTTGCCGTCGTGGGCGATCGTGCCGTCGTAGTCGCAAGCCAGTACCTGGTAGCGCATTCATCTCTCCTTGGAGCGCTCGATGGGCGTCTGTTTCGCGAATTTCATGCCGGGTCACCAGCGTCTTCGCCACCGCGCCGCTACTCATCGGCGCGTCGTCCGGTTATTATCATGGTAGATGCACCGACGCCAGGCACCGCCAACCGAGGACCGATATGAACCATGAAGGTGATACTTCGCAGCCGCACAATCCAGATCCTACGCCGCAACCCGCGGTGCCGCCCCCCCAAATCGGTCCGGACGCCGCTCCTGCATCGAGGAGCGGTCCTCCTCGTCGTCCCGAAAAGCGGCAGACGCCGATGTTCGGCTGCCTGTTCACACTCTCCGTCTTACTGAATATCGGCGCCGGGCTGGTTCTCGTCCTCGTTTGCTGTGCCGGCGTTTGGAGCATGCGTTTCGGCCCCCCTGGCGCGGAGACGTTACTTACCGAGAAAGTGTTCTCCGGCAATGAAGCCGCCAAGGAGAAGATCGCCATCATTCACCTCGATGGCGTCATCATGGAAGGCTCATTGGGCTACGTCCATAAGCAAATCGAGCAGGCCGCCAGGGACAAGCAGGTCAAGGCGGTCGTGCTGCGCATCAATAGTCCCGGCGGCAGCATCACCGCCAGCGATGATCTGCATCGCAAGCTCACGCAGTTGACCAAGGGGAGCGCATCCAAGAAACACGATGCCAAGCCGATCGTCGTTTCGATGGCGTCGTTAGCCGCATCAGGGGGCTACTACGTGGCTATGCCCGCCGAGGTGATCTACGCCGAGAAGACCACGATGACCGGTTCCATCGGCGTCTACGGGTCGTTCCTCAACGTGAAAGGGCTTGGAGACCAGTACGGCGTGAAGATGAACGTCATCAAGGCCGGCGAGATCAAGGACAGCGGCTCGCCCTTCAAGGATATGACCGACAAGGAGAAACAAGTTTGGCAGGAAATGATTAACGAGGCGTACAGCGAGTTCCTGCAAGTCGTCGAGAACGGGCGCCCCGAGTTGAAGGGGAAGCTTCTCGAACGCTTCAAGGTGGTGCCCATCGCGCCGGGCGGAGACGAGGCGATCGCGGCGAAGCCTCACGAGCGTTACCTCGCCGACGGCGGAGTCTTCGGAGCGGACATGGCGCGAAAGAAGGGGCTGATCGACAAGATCGGCACCCTGGAAGACGCCGTGATCGAAGCGCACGACCTGTCGACGATGGGCGGCGATTACAAAACGATCGAATACGAAAAGCCCATGCTCTCGCTGCTCCAGTTGTTGAGCAACGTCCGCAGCGACAAGCCGGCCGGAGTCAATTCGCCGCTGCTCGACCCGGCCCGGCTGCGCAACGGCCTGACGCCGCGGCTCTGGTATCTGGCGCCCGGCTGCGAATTCGCCGGCATGCTCGCCGCCGTTGAGGCGGAAAAGGACTAAGTGTCAATGGATTTATCCACAGCGGCACGGAGAATTCAACTTAGCGAAGACCAAACAAACGGTTGGCTGGTGTCAGGTCGCGGCTCCTACCACTTTGGCGTACAATAAATCTTGCCAACCGTTCGACCTTCGCAACAGGCCAGACCAAATTCGAGGGAGGAGATCGATGTGAGTCAAGGACCGAGCGTCGTGAGCCTGTTCGTGTGTCGCGATTACATCGTCGAAGAAGACCGACGCAGTGTAACTCTTGTCCGCTGCATGGATCGATTGCTGTTGAAGGATTTCCCCTCTCCTCTCCAGTCGTTCATTGTCTACGCGGTTCTGACAGACGGAATGGGGCAGTTGCCGTTCGACCTGATCGTGACCCGACTGGAGACTCTTGAAGAGATCTACTCTCGATCCTGGCTTACTACGCTGAACGAACCGTTAGCGAAGGTCCATCTGCGGGTTCGGATCCACTCCTGTTCCTTTCCCTTCCCAGGGCGTTACGAACTCGCGCTGGATGTGAAGGGGGAGCGCGTGGCGCAGTGTGTCCTGATCGTATTATCGAAGGAGTGAACTCAATGACTCCAGAGTTGCCCGACCCTGAGCGGCACCAGCCGAAGCACGACGATTACAGCGACAGTAGTGTCTTCCTCGATGTGGACGAGGCGGATACTGTACCAGCAGTGCCGAGCGAAAAGCGGCGGAAATACCTTGAAGAACGTTACGGGCGGCCGGTGATCCCTCCAGGAGCGCCGCCAACAGAGTCATCAGGGCAAAACCGCAAGTGACCACTCTCAACAGGTATATCCTCAATGTCTGCTCCCGCTCCCGACCGCCTGTCGCTGCCGCTGTGGCAGGAACGCTACGCCGCACCGGTCGCCCCGACGACGGGCGCCGAGATGCGTGCGCGCGGCTGGGACGCGGTTGACGTCGTCTTC
>JBBQPD010000051.1:0-14318 GCA_038331535.1 Gemmatales bacterium
CGTGCGCCGCCACTCCATCCGAATGCCGCTTGCGGCGCGCGCGGCTCCTCCAATCCACACCCGCTTACTGCGTGCGCGGCTCCTCCAATCCAAAGCCGCTTACTGCGTGCGCGGCTCCTCCAATCCAAAGCCGCTTACTGCGTGCGCGGCTCCTCCAATCCAATACCGCTTACTGCGTGCGCGGCTCCTCCAATCCAAAGCCGCTTACTGCGTGCGCGGCTCCTCCAATCGTCACGCCGGATGCGCATTCGGCATCTTGGTTCGCAGGTCCCAGCCGGCGAACTTCGACTTGCCGCGGCCGCCGTCGGCGTTCTGCGGGATATACTGAAAGCCCACCACCGCGAAGCCGAACACCAGGTCTTCATCCGGGACGCCGCCGTCGCCCTTCACGTCCACCGTGTATTCCAGCACGTACAGGCCGAGAAACGTCAGGCGCAGAAAGATGAAGTTGTGGGATCCCGGCTTGCGGACGAAAAGTACGCCTTTCTCGAACGGCTCGATCTCCGTCGTCCGGTTGACGCTGTACGACTTCACCAGTAGCGGCGACGATTGGTCCATTTCTTTTTTGATCTTCAACGTGAAGATCTGTTTGCTGTTCGGCTCCGTCGTCGTCGCCTCCTCGTCGTCGTCTTCCCCCTTGTGTTTCTTCTTTTTCTTCTTGTGCGGCGTCATGGACAGGCAGTCCAGCGAGAAGCTCGCGACCTCGATCGCGCCCTTCAAGTTGTCGTCGGACGATTCGCCGACGAGCAGCTCGCCGCCTTTTTTCCACAGTTTCAAGAACGCATCGACGGGCATCGCGTTACCCCTTCTTCGCAGGCGCCTTGCTGAAGTTGTGGTCCTCGGCAATGGTCGCCTTCTGCGAAACCGTCCCGTCAGTGTGCGACTGGCCGCGGTACGTCATCTTGTAGCCGTCGAAGTTGAACTCGACCTTCTCGTTCAGAATGTTCTTGGCGTCCAGCGACAGCTCCCACTTCACGACGTACAGGTCGGAGAACTCCAGCGTCAGGTAAGCGTGCTCCGGCTTCTTCCACTGACGGCTGCCGAGAAAGAGGGAAACGATGCCCTTCTTGAACGTTTGCGGCTGTTTCTTTGCGGTCCAGCAGTAGTTCAGAAACAGGTCGGTGGACGACGTATCGAATTCCTTTTCGATGCTCAGGGAGAACGAATCGGTTAGCTCCTCTTCCGGCCCGTCGGCCTGCGGGCCGGTCTTCGTCTCGCTAACCCGGCGGAACTCCTCATCGGTCTCGATGCGCGACAAGGCGTCCAGGCTGAACTCGCTCAGCTGGATTGCGCCGCGGAAGACGCTGTCCATGCACTCGCCGGAGACGGCGTCGTCCTTGCCCGCCCCCTTGTAGAGCTGCAGGAAAGCATCGATGGCCATGAACCAGCCCCCTCATCGGCCGGGTGAACCAGCTGCTGACTCAGCCGGTTCACCGTAAACTCACTCGCCGGTCGCTACGGCCTGGAAATCGCCGGCGTTGATGATGGTCGGGTTGTCGGAGTTATTGAGCTTGCTCCAGCCGAGCGGCGTGCCCTTGTCGAGGGTGCCGTCCGCCTTCTGCGGCCGGTACATGACCATCAGCTCGCCGTATTCGAAGATGACCGTCTCCGTCGGCACGTCGTCGCCTGTGCTGCCGCTCCACTCGATGCTCTTGAGCGCCACCATGCCGAACTCGAACACGAGGTACGGCTTGCCGCTCTTGCCCTTGCTGACGCCGCCGCCCGACTTGCGCAAGGAGAGCAACATCTTCTTGTAATGGCCGCCGAGGCCGAGCAGCTTGAGCAGCAGGCCGGAGGAGGTGTCGGTCATCTTCTTGACTGTGAACTCCTTGAGGGTCGCCTTGCCGGCGCCGGCGCCGCCCGTGGCCGACGAGATGTTGATCGTGTTTTCCGCACCGAAGCTGAATTCGCTGATCTCGAAGGCGCCCACAAAGACAGGGTCTTGTGTTTCGCCGACGATCTTCGGAGCCTTGCCCGGATCGGTCACTTGCAGGAATGCATCGAACGCCATGGTCGCAATCCTCCGGTATCGGGATGTTTCTTGACCTTCAGGTTGTCAGTCACAGGGAATTCGGCCGTCCACTGGTACCCAGCAGCAATTGCGTACGAGAACTAGCTGATAGCTGTCAGCTTACAGCTATCAGCTTTTGATCTTCCGATTGTCTTCAGCCGCATGATGCAGTCAACCGGAAGGTCAAGAGCCGCGATTTTATAACGAGCATCGTTGGGTCACGCCTTCTTCGGCATCTCGGCCACGAGCCGGAGCGAAGTCGAAATACCTTCCAGCTGATAGTGCGGCCGCATGTAGGCCACCGCTTCGTACCAGCCGGGCTTACCGGCCACTTCGCGAACCTCAACCTTGGCGTCGGCCAACGGCATCCGCGCCTTGGTGTCGTCGCTGGCGCCGGTGGGATCGACGCAGTAGTTCAGGATCCACTCGTTGAACAGCTCCTCGGCCTGCCCCCGCTCCATGAAGGAGCCGATCTTGTCGCGCGCCATGACTTTCAGGTAGTGCGCGAAGCGCGAGGTACAGAGCAACAGATTGAACTTGGACGACAGTTCCGCGTTGGCGTTGGCGGCCGGGTCGTAGTACTTCTTCGGCTGCTGGCACGACTGCGAGCCGATGAACACGGCGAAATCGCGGTCCTTGCTGTGCAGCATCGGCAGGAAGCCGAGGTTCGACAGCTCGTTTTCGCGCCGTTCGGAAATGGCGATCTCGGTCGGGCACTTCATGGCCACGTCGCCGTCGTCGGTCGGGAAGGTGTGGACCGGCAGCCCCTCAACCTTGCCGCCGCCCTCGACGCCGCGGCTGCGGATCATCCAGCCCCACTTCGCGAAGGAGTCGGTGATGCGCGCGGTGTACGCCCAGGAGGCGTTCATCCACAAGTATTTGTCGTGGTCGGTGCCATCGACGTTTTCCTCGAAATTGAACTCACTGACCTGCTTCAGGTCTTTGCCGTAGGGCAGCCGGCCCAGCACGCGCGGCATCGTCAGGGCCACGTAGCGCGAGTCCTCCGACTCGCGGAACGATTTCCAGGCGGCGTACTCGACGCCCTCGAAAATCTTGGCCAGGTCGCGCGGCTTGGACAGCTCGGTGTAGCTGTCCATGTTGAACATCTTCGGCGCGGCGGCCGCGACGAACGGCGCATGCGCGGCGGCGGCGACGTTGGAGATCATCCCCAACAAACGAATGTCCTCGGCCGAGCGGCCGAACTCGTAGTCGCCCATGAGCATGCCATACGGCTTGCCGCCCAGCTGGCCGTATTCCTCCTCGTAGATCTTCTTGAACAGGGCGCTCTGGTCGAACTCCGCGGCCTTTTCCAGGTCTTTGAACAACTCCTTCTTGGAGACGTTCAGCACGCGGATTTTGAGGCTCTCGCCCGTCTCGGACTGGTTGACGAGATAGTGCAGGCCGCGCCAGGTGGATTCCAGCTTCTGCACATCTTTATGATGAAGAATCTCATTCATCTGGTCGGTGAGCTTGGAGTCGATCTCCCCGATCCAGGTCAGGATAGTCGTCTCCACGTCGCGGGAGACCACCTGATCCGGTTTGACCAGCTCGTCGAGAAATTGCTTGAAGTAGCCGCGGGCGCGGTCGGCCTCGCGGACGTCCTGCGGCCGGGTGGCCTCGACGATCTGATCGAGGAGACTCAGCGACTCGGCGGCCTCGGTGGTGGCGCCGCCCTGGCGGCGTTGTTCCTGAGGGGTCATTCCAGTTCCTCCAACAGGGAGTCGAGAGACGATGTTTCTTCCTTTGGCGCGGGCCGTTCAGGAGGCGGCGCGGCAGCCGCGGCCCGAGGAGCCGGCGCTGCGGCCCGGGGTGCCGGCGCGGGCGGCGCTTCCGAGGTGTCGCTCATCGCCGCGGAGATTTGCCTGGCCTTGTCGCGATTGGTCAGCACGTCGGTCAGCAACTGCTCGAGCTTGTCGTTGCCTTCCATTTTGGAGAGCAACTGCTTGAGCTTCTGGCGCATGTCCAGCATCTCTTTGAGGGCCGGCACCTGCGACGCCATCTGCGCCGGATCGAAGTCGTCCATGCTCTTGAAATTCAGCTCGACGGCCAGCTTCTGGTCCTTGCCGGTGAGCTTGTCGTCCACCCGAATGGCCACGCGCGGGGTGGCGCGGGAGAGAACGTCGTTGAAGTTGTCGCGGTCGATGTTGACGACCTTCCGGTCCTTGAGCGGCTTGAGCGCTTCCTTCGGCTGCCCGGACAGGTCGGCGAGGACGCCAACCACGAACGGCAGCTCGACCTTTTGCATCGCGCCGTTGACCTCGACGTCGTAGGTGATCTGCACGCGCGGTCGGCGCACGCGATCCAATTTGTGTTGCAGGCTATCGCTTGCCATCGGCAATCTCCACGGTGCGTTGCGGGAATGATACGAAGTACCGCTGTCTCAAGGCGCGAAAAAACGCAATCGCTCAGGTCGCCCCCACCGAGGCGTTGACCTGCGCTTGCAGTTCGGGGTTACGCAGCAGCACACCCATAAGCTGGTCGCGAACCAATGCCCCCATCAGATCGGTGAAGGAGAGCGGCCCTAATTCCGCCACGCGCCGCAACAGGATGGGGATTGGACTGTGCGGCTCCATCTTCTCCAGAATCTCGGCGGACGTCAGCAGCTGGGCGTACACGTCCTCGCGCGTCAACGGCCGTCCCTGTGCAGCGACGGCCCTCGTCTCCGGGCTGGCGGGCGCGGCACCGTTGCTCGGAGTCTCGACCGCGGCCGGCTCAACCGCGAGTCGTGGGGGCGGCCCTTTGCGTTGCAAAATCTGCTGCGCGAGCTGCTGGCACTGCTGAAGCGCCGTCCGCAGGTCGAGCAGGCCCGGCGCGGCGCTGCCGAGCTTGTCGTTGAGCGCCTCCGTCAAACGCTGGAGGTTACGCTGCGATTCGTCGAGATCGGCGAGCAGATTATGACAGCGTTCGTAAGGCGCCTGCTGCACGGCCTTGTCGAACATCTCGGGAGTAACGGTGCCGCGACCCTCCCTGGCCTGTTCCCAGTCGAACAGGCCGATGCCGCGCTCGGAGGTGGACACCACCGGCACGGCCCGCAGCGAATGAGGGAAACGCGCGCCGCGCGCCGGATCGTCCAGCCAGAGAAACGGGGCGGCCCGAACTTCGAGGTCGCCGTCCTCGATCGAAGGATAGATTCGATCCCAGCATTCCTCGACGAGCCGGCAGAACAGGAGCAGCGCGTCGCGCAGGCCGCCGAAACCGTGGCGCTTGACGATAGCTTCCGTCAAGCGGGAAACGATGTGCAGATCCTTCGAGGAGTTCCGCAGGGCATCCTGGCAGAGTTCGAGGATGCCGTCCCAGTCGGCTTTCTTCGCTTCGGGACGGCCGGGATAATCGGCAGGGAAATCGTCAGGGTTGATCTCTTTGCGCGCCTCATCGAGCCGTTTGCGCAGTGCGAACGGCAGCGGTTCGCCCGCCGGATTGTCTCCGGAAAGAGGGGCGATCAAGGCGTCAAGATCGAGCAGAGCGGCCGAACCCATTACGGTTTCCAGGAATAACTAGCGCAGCAAATAACTCGGAGAATGTGTGGTGCTGCACGGACAAGCTCGCGATGGAACGTGGGGATTCTAACCCGGTGCGCGGGCGAGTGCAAGTAGATGGATGGGAAAGTTCGATGAGTTTGTGTGAAGTGTCGAAAAAAGTGGGCGATCTTGCCGCTTGCGGCTTAGCGGGGGCATCCGCTAAGCCGCAAGCGGTGCGCTCACGACCCTCCGAGCGTCGAGCGCAGCACCGTGAAGAGATCACGACTCCGCGCAGGCCGCACCGGCGCAGCCTTAACAGGCTGCGCCTCCACAGCGCCCGCCAGTTGCGGCACGCGCGGCGACTCGGTTCGCGACCAGATCTCCGCCAGACTGTGTCCGCTCGCGGGCGCGACCGTCAGCGCGGCGGGCACCGAGGGGACCGGCTCGATCCGGGGCACATAGTTCGTCAACTGGATCGCGGTCTGGTCGGGCCGTGCGGGTGCTTCCGGCGGTTGCGGTTTCTCGGGCGGCACCGGTTCGGGCGCCGGTTGGCCGGACGCCTGACAACGCTCCAGAGCCTCCCGTGCGGCCTCCAGGACGCGCGGCGAAGTCTCGGCCGGGTAGTCCTTCGCACTGCCGGAAACCGTCGCCTTCAGCGCCTCGACGACGGGCTTGGTGCAGCAGCAGCCGCGCCGCAGCGCCAGGGCGGCCTCGTAGCGCACGCATTCGTTCGTGTCGCCGCGCAGACTGCCGATCAGGGCCGCCTCCGCCTCCGGAAAGCGGCGGCAATCGACGGTGCCCAGGTAGCGGACGTCTTCACGGCGTTTCTTGGCCGCGGCTTCTTGCTGCTTGATTCGCGCGGCCGCGCCGCCGGCGCTGTCGGCCGGCTGGGCGAGGTCTTCCTTGGTCGGCGTGGTCGGACAGAAATTGCCGATCAGGCCGCCGGAGTACAGCTGGAGCGGACCGGTCATGCTCGAAACCAGCTTGCCGAGCGCCGAGTTACAGAACTTGGCTTTGCAAGCGGCCTTCTGCTCGGGCGACAGACAGAGAAAGCTCCAAAGGTTCTGCGGTGCGGCCGGCGCTGGCAGGGCGGCCGCTGCCGCGGGCGCGGCCGGTGCGGCAGGAATGGCCGGCGGCTGGGCGCGAAGCGCCGGGGACAACATCAATCCCGCAACCAGCCCGGCAGTCCACGTCTTCCATTGCCTGGTCATCGTCCGCACCCCCATCGCTTCCGAACCCCTAACTTTCGGCCAACGCTCTCGGCCACTTGAGGAATAATTCGGCTGGACAGGGGGAACGAATTTAGTCATAGGCCGAGTTTAACGAATCGCACGGCGAGAGCAGTCTGCGCACCGACGCTTCTTCCTCAAGTGGGGGAGATGGCGACGTTGCGGCCGCGAATGGACTGCGGCTTGCGGGGAGACGATCCATGGCGGCACCGTCAGCGTGTACCGGCAGCGCGAATCGACGCGGATGGTGCGCCGCTCTGCTCCTCAGCGCGCTTGTCGGCTGCCACGGACCTGCGCGCACTTCGTCAGAGCGTCAGGCGTCCATCCCCGGACTAGTGAGCCGCTCCCAAAAATGGGGAGGCGAAGACGCCGTTGAGCCGACTCCTCCTGAAAGACCTGGAACAGCAAAACCACCGCCTTATCATTCTCAACCTCGCCGAGGAGATTTACCGTCGGTACCCTCGGAGTTGCCAGCGCTTCGTGAAACGCAGGCAACCGTTCTACTACCCAACGAGGGAGTGGGATTAGCGAAGCCCACGCTGGACGACTTCCCAACAAAGCGGGCTGCTCCAGGGCTGGCACCAGCGTCGCACACGAATCCCGCTGAAAACCGCTCCTGTGCCACGGCGGTGTCAGCCGCGGCCGTACTTATAGGGCAGACGCTGAGCACCAGCGCCGAAACGCCGACGCCCTGCGCGGACGACACGCATTTCAAAACCGCATCCTCGACAGCCGATCCCGCGGGAGCGCAAATGCGGTTGCCTGTTCCCGCTACCCTGTCGATGGGCTTGCTCGGCAAAACTCCCGAGCCGATAATTCCTCCGACCCCGGCGGAGAGTCCAGGTGGAAATGAGACGCCCGCTTCCGAATTACTCCAGGCTGGCTGCAAGAACTGTTCGACACCGCCGCCGCGTGCGCCGGCGAACTTCCCTCTCGATGGGTCCGGTTCGGGCTGCGGTTGCGGCAGCGGTGGGAATTGCGTGCCGGGTGGCAAGAACTGCGCCCCCTGCGAAGCGAACACGCGCATCGGTCGTTTCTTGTGCGGCGTGTACGAGTGCATCTGCTGTCCCGATCCGTGCTACGATCCGCACTGGTTTCCCCTCGCCGATGCCGCCTTTTTCGTCGATAGCGTGCGGCCGCAGACGCAGCAGCGCTTCCGCTGGGACGCGGGCTTGCATCTGATTGATCCGGACCGGGCTGAATATTTCTGGCCGCGCGCCGACGGCAATGGGCGCGGGCCGCGCATCGGCGCTCAGAACGGGGCGGCTGTCCCTCTGCGTGCCGAGACGCGCTTGAGTTACAACGAGTTGAGCCTGTACACCGAGGGCGCCACGGGCAATCTCGGCGTCTTCGCGGACATGCCCTATCGCTCGTTTGACGCGCAACAGTTCGGCCATGCGGCCGGTTTCGGCAACGTCGGTCTTGGCACAAAGACGCTGCTGTTCGATTGTGAATTGCTGCAGCTCGGCTTCATGTTTCGCACCGAGCTGCCTTCGGCCAACGCTACCAAAGGGCTTGGCAACGGGCACCTCACGCTCGAACCGTCGCTGCTGATCGGCATCAAGCTGACGCCGGATTCTTATTTCCAGGGCCAAATCGGCGAGTGGATACCGATCGGCGGCGATCCCGATTACTCGGGATCGATCCTGCATTATCATTTCAGCGTCAACCACACCCTGTGCGAGATCGTGCCCGACGTGCCGCTCATCAGCACGCTCGAGCTGAACGGCTGGACCATTCAGCACGGGCGGCTTACCGACCCGGTCTTCGGCACCGAGCGCGCCAGCGGCGAGACGATCCTGACCGCCGGCCCCGGCCTGCGTCTCTTCATCTGCGACAAGATCGACTTCGGCATCGGCACGGCCTTTTCGCTCACCTCCGCCCGCTGGGCCGAGCAGACCTATCGCAGCGAGTTCCGCATCCGCTTCTGAGCGCGCGCTTGCGGCTTAGCGGGCCGGACCGCTAAGCCGCAAGCGGCAATCGGCACCTCACTTCGCCGCCGCACTCTGCCGAAACTGCTTGACGATGGTCGTGTACTGCCGGGCCAGGTCGCGGATACGGTCGAAGTTACGTTCGGCCACGGCTTTGGCCTCGACCAGCTGGCCGCCGACGCCGAGACAGCAAGCGCCCGCTTTCAGGAAGTCCGCCGCGGTGTTCAGATCGACGCCGCCAGTCGGCATCAGCTTGATCTGGGGCAGGGGCGCGCGCACCGCTTTGAAGAACGCCGGGCCCACGACCTCGGCGGGAAAGACTTTGACGATGTCCGCACCCGCCTCCCAGGCCGTCAAGATTTCCGTCGGCGTGAGCGCGCCGGGCATCACCAGCTTGTCATAGCGCTGGCACAGCCGAATCACGTCCAGGTTGAGCGTCGGCGCCACGAGATATTCGGCGCCGGCGAGCAGGGCGGCGCGAGCCGTCTCCGGATCGAGGATGGTGCCGGCTCCCAGGAGCAGTCGATCGCCGAGCGCCTGGCGCACCTCGCGGAGCACGTCCAGGGCGTTCGGCACTGACATGGTGATTTCGACGGTGGTGACGCCGCCGTCCGCCAGCGCTCGCGCCACTTCGACGAGCTGCTGGCTGTCCTGCGAACGGACCACGGCCACGATACCGCACTCGAGGACGCGCTTCAGATCGTGTTCTTTGCTCATGAGAAGACTCGCAGATGAAGCGCGGCAGGGTTCCCACGTTGAACGGAGGCGATTCGCGCCTGGCCGCGTCAGCCGCTTCGTGCCGCCGCTCCGACGGCGAGCGGCTCGGCCGCGGTCGCTGGCGGCGCCGTCAACGCGGATGTCTCCGGCGTCGTCGCTTCGCGCTTGTAGAACTTGTTCGCCAGGACGCTTTCGACGCTCAGAACCAGCAGCACGACCATCAACAACCACGGCAATAGCTCGATCTGTCCGGCCCGCCCGCCTTTCACCGCGTCCTGCAAGCGCGGCGCCTGACCGGGAGGCAGCAGCGAATCGTCGCCCAGCGCCGCCTCGATTTCCGCGGCAGGGACGCGCTCCAGTCGCGATTCCTCGGCGGCAATATTGACGCTGAACGCCGCCGCCGGGTCGCCGCCTTCTCCGACCACGGTGTAATTACCAGGCTGATTTGCCTGCGGCACCGCCAGCAATCGTCCCTCCGGCGCCGGCACCTTTGTCTCGGAAAGCGTCAGTCCGGGCGGCCCCTTTAACAGGTACTGTTTGTCGCCGCTGCGCGTCAGCAGCGGCACCAGTACCGGCTTGCCGCAGACGAAGTTTACCTCGCCGTCTTCCTGACCGCCGGCAAGATACAGACAGGACAGATCGATCAGCACCAGGCCGAAGCTCGACTCCCAGATATTGCTCCACGACCGAAGCTTGTCGATCCGCCGATTGTCGAGCGGTGTCGTGAACATCAGCACGCGGCCACGGCCGTATTCGCGCACCAGCAGCGCCGGCCGTGACTTGTCGTCGTCGTAGGTAAGGACGACGCCGACGCCTTCTTTCGCGACCGGGACCGCCTCCCAGTAGCGAGCAAAAGACGGCTTCAAGGTCTTATGATTGAAGTCGAACACTCCGGACTTCGCCCACTCGACGAACTTCTTCGTAATCGGATGTTGCTTGCCGAATGGTTTCAACTCGGTCGGCTTCTTCTCGCCTCCCGGCGCATCGATTACTTTCACCAGAGTCGCCGGTAACAGGTCCGCCTTCTGGCCGTCGGCGTTGAAATGCTTAATATCCTCTTCCGATAGTTCGTTGCCGCCGGGGACGATGATCAGATTACCGCCCTTCTGGACGTACTTCTGTAGCCGCGACCATAACTCTGCCGGAACTTTTTCCATCTGGTAGAGGCAAACGATGTCGTGTGCCAATTGCGGATCGTCGGTGGCATTCTCCGGCAGATTCTTGAGCGCCTTGGCGGCGACAACTTCGCAGCGAAACGTCTTGTGCAGCGGCCGATCCCTATCCCTTCCATCCTCGATCGCCCGGAAAACAGCCTTCCACAGTGTCGTCGCTTCCGGATCGTCCGCGATCGTTAGCACGCTCGGGCGATTGCGGACAAGGAAGGTGGCCGTGCGGCTGTTATTGAACGTCAGCGCGTCCTGATTTCGAAGCTTGGCCGTGATTTGAATCGCCGCCGTCCGCGTCTTGGGCGGTAGGGCCGGGGCGTCAATCGCGGGGAAGGCGATCGTTTTCTCTTTGCCCTCTCCGACGAGGAACTTCTGTGTATGCGATTGGCTGTCCGCATCGGCATCGTTGTCGATACGCCAGAAAATCTCATTCTCCGAGGAGGTTCCCGTGCCGCGAACGGTGATAAGCACCTGCATCTTCTTTCCCGGCTCGACGACGGGGGGGACAATCTCGATGCGTTCGATGGCCAGGTCGTGCGGTTCCTCAACGCCGACATCGACGAACACCGCGCGCACGCCCTGCGGCAACTCCTCGGCCTTGATCGCGGTGGCCCAGCCGGGGCGTGTGCGGTCGGAGAAGATGTACAGCAGGCGCGGCGCCGTGGGATCTTCGACCGCGAGGTTGTTGAGGACGCGATAAGCCCGGCCCAAATGAGCGTTGACGGCATGCGCCGCGGGCCGCGTGGTCAGCCCCTTGACGCGGGCGCGGGCCTGCGTCAGCGACGTGCTCCGGTCGGCGTCGGCATCGGGGTCGTCACCGCAGTCGAGCACGGCCACCCGGCTGCGGTCGTCCATCGCGGCGAGCAGTCCCTCGGCGCTACGGCGGGCAGCCTTGAGGCGCGACTCGTCGCCGACGACGTATTCCATGCTGGGGCGCGTGTCGAACAGGAAGACAGCGTTGACGGGTTGTTCGGCGTTAAAGCCGTCGGCGTTGCTTTCGATGCTCGGCCGGACCAGGGCGAGACAGAGCGCCGCGATGACGGCCATGCGCAGGGCCAGGAGCAACAAATGCTGCAACCGCAGCCGCCGCCGGTTGACATGCAGACGGCGTTTCAGGAAGCGAAAAGCGGGGAAAGCGAGTTGCCGCGGCTTCTGGCGCATCGCGAGGTGGACGAGGATCGGCAGTCCGGCCAGTACGAGGCCGCCGAGGAGATAGCCGTGGATGAACGTCATGCGCGAAACCTCGCGGGCATCCCGGCCGCTTCCCCGACGTGTCCGGTAGCGAGAGGCCCGATTGGTTTATGATACCACGCGCGGCGGTGGATACCACCAGCGGAAGGTGAAAGGCTCCAACGAGCCGCGACCGTAAGGGAGCGTCTGGCGCCAGCGCTCCCTGACGGTCGCGGCTCGTGATTGTTTTCAACTCACTCCCGATAAAACCCCTTCCCCGCCGCCGCGAGTTGCTGCATCTGCTCCGTCGGCGCGAACCGCGCCCCTAGCGCCTCGTACTTCTTCAACTTCTCCAGCACCGCCGGCAGGCCCAGCGAGTCGGCCCAGCGCAGCAGGCCGCCGCGGTATGTTGGGAAGCCGATGCCGAGGATCAAGCCCATGTCAACGTCGGCCGGCTCGCGCACGATGCCTTCCATCAGGATGCGGCTCGCCTCGGTCAACATCGGCAGGAATAGCCGGTCCGTCATCTCCTCCGCGATTGTTTCCGGCCGCCGGCCGATATACTCGGCCGTCAGCATCGGCAGAAACAGGCGGTCCGTCATCTCCTCCGGACTGATCGATCGCGTCGTCTTGCGAACCTTCGCTAGGATCGGCTCCAACGCCGGGTCATCCGCGGGCTTGCCCTTGGCATGACTGTAGAAGCCCGCGCCGGTCTTCTGGCCCAGCCGGCCCGCGGCAACCAGCTCATCGAGAATCGTCGTCGTCACCGCCCGGTCGGCGAAGGCGCTGTTGACGACGCGGCCGGCGTACAGCGACGTGTCCAGGCCGACCAGATCATTCAGCGCGATTGGGCCCATCGGCATGCCAAAGGCCATTGCCGCCTTGTCGAGCGCGCGCGGCGCGGCCCCCTCTTCCAGCAGCACCATCGCCTCGTTCATGTACGGGAACAGGATGCGATTCACCAAGAAACCGGGGCAGTCGCGCACCACGATCGGCGTCTTGCCGATGCGCTTCGCCAGCGCCACCAACGTCGCCACCGTCGCGTCGGACGTTTGCTCGCCGCGGATCACTTCCACCAGCTGCATGCGCTCCACCGGGTTAAAGAAGTGCATCCCGGCGAAACGGTCCGGCGCCGCCAGCGACTTCGCCATGCGCGTGATCGAGATCGTCGAGGTGTTCGACGCCAGGATGGCGCCGGGCGGCAGCACCTTCTGCACTTCCGCGTACAACTTGATCTTCGCCGCCTCGTTTTCGACGACGGCCTCGATCACCACGTCGCGGTCGGCCAACGCCTGGTTCGTCAGCGACGTGCTGAGCCGGGCCAGGGCGCCGGCCATTTCCATCGGCGTCATGCGGCCGATTTCGACGCGGCCAGCGAGGCTCTTGGTCGCCGCTGTCACACCCTTCTCCAGCGCCGCGGGCACGGCGTCGAGCAGCACCGTCGGAATGCCGCGGCGCACGTGGGCCGTCGCGATGCCGGAACCCATGATGCCGGCGCCGATCACCCCAACCTGATTTACATTCCGCGCCTGTATGCTCGCGTCGGCGATGCCGGGGTCTTTCGCCAGGCGCTGGCCCATGAAAAAGAGGGCGATCAGGCTGCGCGAAATCGGGCTGCCGACGAGCGGCGCGAACGCCTCGGTCTCGGCCTTGAGTCCGTCTTCCAGCGGGAGATTGCAGCCCTTTTGGATGGCATCGAGGGCGGCGAGCGGGGCGGGATACTGGCCGCCGGTCTTGGAGAGAACCTGCGCGCGCGTGACGGCGAAGGTAAACGACTTCTGCTCCTCGCTCAGTCCGACGGGCAGCTTCTTGCGGGCGCGGACTTCCTTCCAGTCGCCGGTGGCATTGGCCCAGTCGAGGAGACGGCGCGCCTCGTCCACCAGCTTCTCGGCCGGCACTACATCGAAGACCATGCCGCGCTCGCGGGCTTTCACGCCGTTGACTGCTTCTCCCGCACAGATCATCTCGGCGGCGAGAGCCGGGCCGATCAGCCGCGACAGGCGCTGTGTGCCGCCCCAGCCGGGGATCAGGCCGATCTTCGTCTCCGGCAAGCCCAGCTCGGTCTTGGGATGCGAGCTGGCGAGGCGGTAGTCGAAGCCGAGGGCGAGTTCCAGACCGCCGCCCATGCAGGCACCGTCGATGGCAGCGACGGTCGGGAACGGCAGCGCCTCGAAGGAGGCGACGAGATCGAGGCCGCGCTTGATGAGGCGGCGCGTCAAGTCCGGGTCGGGTTTGGCGCCGCCGAGTTCCTTGAGGTCGGCGCCGGCGATGAACATGGTGGGTTTGCCGCTGCGGAGGATAGCTCCCTTGAGATCGGTGCGGCCAGCGAGTTGTTTGACGGCCGCCTCCAGATCGCCGAGCACCGCCTGGCCGAGCGTGTTAGCCCGGCTGCCAGGCTGATCGAGGGTCAGGAGGGCCACGGTGCCGTCCAGGACTTCCAGGCGGACGGCTGGCGTCGCGTCGCTCATGCTTGCTTCCTTTCCGACTCGGAGCTGAGAGTTCCCCGTTTCGCGCTCCGGTGAGTGTATTCGATTCGGCGCGCGCCGCAAGCGATGCGCGGTTTTACGGATAATGGGGAGTCGAAATGTAGTCCGTGACAATGGACGATCAACGAGCCGCGACCGTCAGGGAGCGTT
>JBBQPD010000052.1:0-14289 GCA_038331535.1 Gemmatales bacterium
CGCCATGTTTTCGCCGCCAGCGATTCGAGAGAAACGGCACGGTTATTTGTCGTACATTGCCTATCTATATACACGAGCCGCGACCGTCTGGTCGCGCCGGCAACGCTCCCTGAGGGTCGCGGCTCGTGAGTGGCTTGAATAACTGCACATCCGGATGGCGGGAGACAGACCTTGTCGGAATATCTGCCGCACATCACGCTGCTGGCACTCGTCAACGCGGTGCTGATCGCGATTTTCATTCCCTGGGTGCTGCGGACGAAGAAGGAATCGACGTCCGCCCTGGCGTGGTGCCTCGTTGTTATCCTCATGCCGCTGTTCGGGGCGTTTCTCTTCTGGGAGCTTGGCTACAACTACATTCACCGCCGGCTGCGAGCCAGGCGTTCGCACCAGGCCTCCTACCACCGGACGCACCCGCCGGTCAGCACGGAGGCCCAGCGCGGCGCCAGGTCGGACGACGCTGCCGACGACCTGTCCCGGCTGGCGCTGGCGGTGGACGCCTTCCCGGTCAGCCGCGGTAACGCCGTCACGCTGTACCACGACACCAACAAGGCCCACGCCGCCTTGCTCGACGAATTGCGTTCCGCCCGGCAGCACATCCACCTCGAATTTTTCATCGTCCGCGGCGACGACTCCGGCCGCGAGCTGTTCGCCCTGCTGACCGAGAAGGCCAAGAGCGGGATCGAGGTCCGGTTCCTGCTCGATTCGATGGGCGGCCGCTCGTTGAAGTGGAAGCTGTTACAGCCGCTGTTCGCTGCGGGCGGCCGGGTGGCGAAGTTTCTGCCCATTAACCCGCTGCAATCCTGGTTGCACGTCAACCTGCGCAACCACCGCAAGATCGTCGTCGTGGACGGCACCGCCGCTTTCACCGGCGGCATGAACGTCGGCGACGAGTACCTGGGTCGCAGTGAACGCTTCGGCTACTGGCGCGACAATTTCCTGCGCATGGCCGGGCCAGCGGTCGCCGGCTTGCAGCGCGTCTTCACCGAGGACTGGCACTTCGCCACCGGCGAGCCGCTCAATGGCGCGCCCTACTTTCCCGACTTGGCCGGCGCCGGGGAGGACGTGGTGCAGGTCGTCTCGTCGGGTCCGGACCAGGAGGTCAACGCCCTCCGCACCGTGTTCTTCGCCGCCATCCTCAGCGCGCGAAAACGGCTGCGGATCGCCAGCCCCTATTTCATCCCCGACGCCGGCCTGCTCGATGCGTTGCGGCTGGCCCGCCTCCGCGGCGTCGAGGTGGAATTGCTGGGCCTGCTGCGCGGAGACCACTTCCTGTCGTTCCACGCCACGCGCTATTACTGGGCCGACATGCTCGCCGCCGGCGCGAAGATTTACCTGTACAAGAAGGGAATGATGCATTCCAAAGTGCTGCTGGTGGATGGCCGCTGGGCGATGACGGGTTCGGCCAACTTCGACAACCGCAGCCTGCGCCTGAACTTCGAAGCCGGTTGCGTCCTCTACTCGCCTGAGCGCATCGCCGAGCTGGACGCCGCGTTCGACGCCGATCTGCGCGAGTCGCTGCCGCTGGACGCCTCCGATTTCGCGCGCCGCCCGTTCCGCCAGCGCCTCGCCGAGAACGCGTGCCGTCTACTGTCGCCGATCTTGTAAGAGCCGCGCACGCAGTAAGCGGGCAGGAGCCGCGCACGCAGTAAGCGGGCAGGAGCCGCGCACGCAGTAAGCGGGCAGGAGCCGCGCACGCAGTAAGCGGGCGTTGTTACCCGCTTACTTCGTGCGCGGCTCCTTCTCAGCGCGGCATGATCGATGCCGGCACTTCCGACGAATGCACGCTCATCACGCTGGCTTGGCCGCGCTCGTCCATCTCGACGCGGGCCGACAGCACCTGCGGCATCTCGCCCAGCACTTCGCGAGCCAGGGCGGCATAATCCTCGGCGCCGTTGCACTGCGGCATGTACGAGAAGATCGACCGGCCGAAGCTGGGGCACTCCGCCAGCTTGACGTTGCGGCGGATGCGCGTGCCGAAGATGCGCGCCTTCGCCCACGGGGCGTTGCCGCCGCGGCTCTTGTCCAGGAAGCCTTGCAAGTCCTGGATCACCTCTTGCGCCAGCCGCGTGTTCGCCTCGTACAGCGTCAGCACCACGCCGGTGACGCGCAGCGACGGGTTGATGCGCTTGGCCACCTTCGCCATCGTCTCGAACAGCTTGCTCATGCCGTGCAGTGCCAGGAAGTGCGGTTGCAGCGGGATAAACACTTCGTTGGCCGCCGCCAGCGCGTTTAGCGTCAGCACGCCCAACGACGGGCCGCAGTCCATCAGCACGAAGTCGAACGCGCCTTCATCCTGCAAGAGCAGGTCGCGCAGGATGGCGTCGCGGCCGACCTCGCCGGCCAGCTCGACCTCGGCGGCGGCGAGGTTGATGTCGGAGCCGCACACCCACAGGTTGTCGGCGACTTTGCGGCGCACGTCGGCCAGCGGCCGCGAGTTGACGAGCACGTCGTACATGGACGCCGCTTTGCCGCCCTGTTCGACGCCGAGGTGGGTGGTGGCGTGCGCCTGCGGGTCGAGGTCGAGGACGCAGACGCGCTGGCCGCACTCGGCGAGAGCGGCGGCAAGGTTGACGGCGGTCGTCGTCTTGCCGACGCCGCCTTTCTGATTGATGATCGCGATCCGTCGCATGATCCGTCCTCGGCTTGAGTTCATCCGTGAAGTCTGAAACAGTGGTTGGGGATTATACGCGGGAGGGGAAATCGGCGGAACCCCAAGACGAACGGTCCGGCGGATCGACTTGGATGACAGAACCGGTCTCGATTACAATAGGGGTCGTTCCCACGAACGACGTTCCGATCCCGAGGAGCCTGCGATGTCCTCCGCGGTTGCATCACGCCAACTCGACACGATGGCCGACCTCCTGGAGCGGCTGGGCAACATCCCCCTCTCGCGAATCCGTCTACGGCCGCCACCCGGCACCGCGACGGAAGAAGACATCCTGACCGTCGAAAGAATCGACGGCGTACTCTGCGAACTGGTGGACGGCATTCTCGTGGAGAAAGCGATGGGACTGCACGAATCATTCCTGGCGGTCTTTCTCATCAAAATACTCGACGAGTTCATTCGTCCTCGGAACCTCGGACTGCTTAGCGCACCCGACGGAACGATGCGCCTGTTCCCTGGGCTGGTGCGTATTCCCGACGTGGCCTATATCTCCTGGGATCGATTCCCCGGACGGCGCATTCCGGATGAGCCGATCCCGAACGTCTCGCCGAACCTGGCCATCGAGGTATTAAGCAGGAGTAACACTCCGGGTGAGATGGCGCGCAAGCGCGCGGATTACTTTACGACCGGAACCTTATTGGTGTGGGAAGTCGATCCGCCGACGCGCACCGTGACCGTTTATACGGCACCCGACGAGTCCACGGTGCTCGGCGAAACAGACGTGTTGGACGGCGGTAAGGTTCTGCCGGGTTTCACCCTGCCGCTGCGCGACCTGTTCGGTGAACTGGATCGACACGGATAGCGGACCCCTCCGTGTTTACGTTTCGCGCGGACCGGGCGAAACGTAAACGGACGCTCCACGCAACCACCCCTCAATGCACTTCGCCAACTCGTCGCGCCCCGCGCTGTAAAAGTGGTCCGCCCCCGGAATCGTCTCCACCTGAAAGCGCGAATACTTCGCCTGTACCTCTGCTGGCGCCCCGCGAAACGCCGCGTTTTGCTCCACTTCCAGCCCGCCGAATGTGAAGAGCGTCGGACAGCGCACCTCGTTCGCGAAGCGCAAGTAGTTGTAGCGCTCGTCGGGCCCGTACTTCTCGACGTAGCCGGCGGCCGTGATGAGGAACGGCAGCGGCACGCGCACCTCGATCAGCGTCTCCGGCCGGCCCTCGGCGACGCAACGCTCCGCCTGCGCATAGGTCTCCATGAACTCGGCCGCCTTCTCCCCGCCACGAAACCAGGAATGTGACAGGCGCGGCGGCGAGACAGCGATGATGCACGCGGCCGGCGGGCTCGGCTCGTGAGCCTGGGCGTAGAGACACTTCACCGCACCGAGGCTATGGCCGAGCAGGCCGACGCGCGGACCGGCGACGCGGCTCAGCCAGGCCATCCACGCGGCGACATCATGCCGGCAGTCGTCCACGACTTCGTAGGCGGCGCCCTGCCGGCGCGCGCCCTGCGCCGTGGACGCGGTACACATCAGGTCGTGGCCGCGCGTGTTCGCGCGCAGCACGCCGACGCCGAGGGCCAGCAGCCGCTCGGCGAGCAGGCCAAACAGCGGCGAACTGTAGAAACTACCGCCGGTGCCGTGCAGGAAACAGAGGGCGTCCAGCGCGAGGCCCGCGGCGCCGGGCTGATGCGCGGCATGATAGGCGCCGTCGAGGCGCACGCCGTCGCGGGTTGTGGTCGAAATGAGGTCGGCGCGCATCACGGCCTCCTACACAGGAATCGAATTCATACAATTCGTGCTAAGAGTCTGTCCCAGAAGTAGGATTTACGAGCCGCGACCGTTAGGGAGCGTTAGAGGTACGCCGCGAAAAGCGCTCCCTAACGGTCGCGGCTCGTAGATAAAGTCCCCTTCTGGGACAGACTCTAAGTATTCAACAGCAAGCCTTGTGCTTGTGTAACCTCACGAAAGGAAAGTGTCATGGCGAAGGGTAATAACTCTCAGGGCAAAGACAAGAAGAAGGCCAAGGCCGCGGCTCCGAAGAAGGACGCGCCTGCGGCCGCCAAGAAGGCCGCCCCGAAGAAGAAGTGACCGCATTCGCGGGATTCCGCGCGGTTTCAACATTCATGGACGATCAGAAAACGAATGTCGCTTTCAGGGTGGCCGGGGCTGAGGTACTCCGAAGCCCCGGCTGCGTGACGTCCGGGGCTAAGGTGTTGTTTTCCACGAGCCGCGACCGTTAGAGAGCGGTGTGCCGCGGCGTCTCGCCAACGCTCCCTAACGGTCGCGGCTCGTAGAACCCACTGCTGGGACAAACTCTGAGCTTAGGACTACCCGCCAAGCTACACGCATTTCCCGGCTGAGCCTATAATTTCACCTTTCGATCGCGCAGCAGCCGCTCGGTCCGCGCCATCAGCTCGCTGTTTTCCAGACCGGAGTCCCGGATCGCGGCCTTCAGTGCCTTCTCCAGGCGCGGATCGTTCACGGCCACCAGTGCGTTCAGCGCCGCCAGCCGCAGACCGGCTTCGGCGTCCGCGTCGGCGAACAGTGCGGCCAACTGATCGCGCAGATCGTCCGCTTTCACGTCCTTGACCGCCAACAACTTCGCCGCCGCGCGAGCACTGGCGAAGGCAATGCGAGCGTTCCGCGACGCCAGACCCTCGCGCACCTTCGGCAGCGCCTTCACTTCGCCGAGGTCGCCCAGCGCCACGAGTGCGGCCGGAGCCAACGGGTTCTTCAAATCCTGGACCATTTCCAAGAACGACTCCGCGAACTCCTTCTCTCCGAGCGCACCTAGCGCCCGGATGGCGACGCTGTTCCAACTGGTGTCATTGCTCGTCTTGAGGATGTCGCGCAGCACAGGCACGGCGCGCGGGTCGCGCATGGCGGCCAGCGCGAACACCGCTTCTTCGACCAGTCCCGGCTCCGACAGATGCTCCATCGCGTAGGGATAGCCGTCGCGCATGCCGTGCCGGCCGAGGAACTCCGCGATTTCGAGCTTGCGGTACAGATCGGTTTCCTCCTTGAGGTGCAAGAGCATCGCCCGGGCGGCTTCCTCCGTGTTGATCTTCCTCAAGGCGAGAAAGGCGGTGGCCCGCAGCTGCGGCCGGCGCGGGCTGAGCATCCCGGCGAGGGCCGGCACCAGGCGGGCGTCGGCCACACGAAAGGCGGCCTGGGTGAAGGCGAACTTCTCCGATTGGCCGAGGTACGACTTGAGCACGTCGAGCAACGCCGGCGCCGCAAGGGCCCGGGGCAGCTCGGCAATCTCGAAGATCTCCGCCTCGACTGTCAGACCCAGCGTTACTTTCTTTTTCAGCCGTTTCGTGAGCAGTTTCGCCGCCTGGTCGGCGTCGAGTTGGGTCAAGGTGGCGACGGCGGCCGCCTGGAGTTCAGACGGCGCGTCGAGCGGCAGCCCTTCCAGCAGCGCGGCCACGGCGTCGCGCTGGTCCTTGAGCCGCAGCCGGCCGACGGCCCGCACAACCGCGGCGCGCTCCGCGAAGGTGTCGCGCGGTTTATCGAGCTTCAGCTGGGCGGCCGCCGCCGGGTTCGCCAGCGCGGGAACACCGGTCGCGCCGAGCGCATCCAGCGCGAGGACGCGCAGCGCGAGATCCACGTCGGGCTTCTCCAGCAGCGTCGCCAGCGCCGCCGCCGCGACCTCGCCCAACTCCTTCTGTTCGAGGTAGTCCGCTTCGAGAAGTGCGTGCAGGGCGCCGACCGCGGCCTCGCGCACGGCCGACGAGTCGTCGGCGAGCAAGCGGGCGACGGCGGCCGGCACACCGGGAGTCTGCGCGGCGAACAGCGCGCGCCGCTTCAGCGCGATCAGCAGCGGCACGGCGCCAGCCCCCTTGGCGTCGCGCAGCCCGTCCAGCATCAGGGCCACCTTCTTGCCGCGGTCGTGCTGCTGGCTGAGGCCGATCAGCACCTTGATCGACCCCAGGAGCGGATCGTTCTCTCCCGCGAGCGGCGGCACCGAGCGGTCGAGCGTGTCCTGCCGATTGTCGTTGGCATAGCCCTGGCCGGACCGCCCCAACAGGAGCAGCCGCAGCTGGCCGCGCTCGAGCGTCGTCGACTCGTCGAAGCCGCCGAGATCGTTCGTGGTCAACTGCAGCTCGTCGCGCGCGAACACGCCCTTGAGGACGCGCACCGGCTGGAACTTGATCTGTTGCGTCGTGTACTCGGCCTTGCCGCCGGACACCGTTTTCACCTCGCTGACCTCGCTGACGCGCGCGACCAGGATCAGATAAGACGAGGAAACGGCAGGCTCCAGGTCAAGCCCGCGATACCACTCCGCGCGCGCCCGGGCCGCCTCGGGGAAGAGGAGCACAGCCAGTAGCGCCGCGAGCAGACTAAACCTTCGGATCGTGCTTTCGATTGCTTGTGCCATGAGAGTTCCCTTTGGGTACGCGGAGGAAATCCCGGAGCGCGGCCATCGTGGCCGCTGTCGTGATGTAGTTAACGCAGGAAGGTGCGGCGAGAGGACAACTATCAAAAATCAACTTCCGTGCCGAGGGCATCCAACGAGGCAGAATTTCGCTATACTAAATCGCCGCCCAGGCTTGCACGGAGACGTACCATGTCTGGCGACATCCTCGACCTCACGGCCCCATCTCCTCAGAGGCCCGCGTCTGAAGCAGCGGGAGGAAACGCAATGAAAACGAGAACCGCCCGGATTGTCGATCTCGGCCGCGGCCCACAGATCGACGGTCAGCGACTGACGGTGATGGATATTTTTTTCTACCTTCATCGCGGGTACGACTTCGATTTCATTCACCGTGCGCTGCCGAGCCTCACGAGCGCTGAATTCGACGCCGTGGTCGAGTACGTGAACGACCACCACGAGGAACTCGCGGAGCAAGACCGCCGGGCCGAGGAATTCATCAAGAAGGGCATCGCGGAACAGAAGGCCCGAGGGCTTCACCACGACAGCGACGAGTCCGTCCCGCTCGAGGTGCGAGCCGCCAGTCTCAAGGAAAAACTGCGCCGGCGGCTGATGGAGCAAGCGGAGAAAAACGGTGGTCACGCTACTCGTTGACGCCAACCTGGACGGCCATGCCGAGTTGCTCGCCATGCGGCTCAAGACCGAGACCTGGCGGGAACTCCGCGACTACCTCGACATCCAATTTCTTCATTTCGAGCAAGCCGGCCTCGATCGGACTGCCAAGGATGACGCCGTGTGGCGCTGGTGCCAAAAGAATAGCTATTACCTGCTGACCGCCAACCGCAACCTCGAATCCGAGGACTCCCTCGAAGCAACCATTCGGCGTGAAGGGACGGCCCAAAGCCTCCCCGTATTTACTTCCGCTGACGCCGAGCACGTTTTCCAAAGTGCGGCCTATCTCGACAAAGTGGTAGAAACGTTTCTCGATTATTTGTTGAACGAAGCAAACTATCGCGGCACCGGTCGTTTATTTTTGCCGTGAGCCAGTTATTCCGGTGGCACCCGGCTCGGCCGCAGCACCAGTACAGTACGACGGCGCCCGTCGAATGCTGCTCCAGACCGCCAGGCAGCGCCCTCGACTCGCCGAGCGGGTGCTGCATCTTCGTGGTCACGTCGATCAGCGCGGGAAAGGTGGGCATGGCGGATTCCGGTCGGCATGATTGGGATAGAATAGCACGCAAGACTCTATGTTACAAACTGCTTCTCCGGTAGGTCCATCATGATGTGATGGTGACAGCGATCCGACGCGGCGATCTGTACTCAGCCCTCATCAGGATTCGGCCGATCTCTCCTCCCTGTCCCCTTTCCCGCGGAGACCGAGGGCGGCGTCATGTTCGACGAGATGGACCGATTGCGCGACGTGAAGGAATTGCAGGGGCTGTTGCTCCACTACCGCGACCTGGGAGTGCTCGACCGGTCCGCCTGGCAGGATCGCGTGTGCGCGTGCGAAGGCGTCGAGCCGCGCGAGTTGGTGCGGCTGCACGGCGAGTTGATCGCTTATGGTTGGATCGAACAGAACACGGAAATCGTACCCGGCGCGGCGCGCGGAACCGCTCCCGGTTGCTATCGCATCACGACCGCCGGCATCCGGGCGCTCAAGCAGCTGGTGACGGAGGAGGTGGAGGTGAGATGAAGACCTCGGTCTTGTTTGTGTTTCGCGCGGCGCTGGCCGCGCGAAACGTAAACAAGACATAGAATCATTCCCCAGCGGCCCACACGAAATGTATCCGAGGGGAGAACGATTATGCGCAAGCTCGCGATGTTGACGACCTTGTTCGCGGCGACGGCGTTGTGCGGCCAGGATTCGACCAAGGAGATGGAAAAACTCAATGGCACCTGGGTGGTCACGACCGCCGAATCGGGAGGGACGAAGATCCCGAACGACACCGTCAAGGACTTCAAGATCACCATCAAGGACGGCGCCTTTACCGCACGTCTGGGCGCCGACGAACGCAAGGGCACACTGAAGATCGACCCGACCAAGAAGCCGATGACGATGGACATCGCCCTGGACACGCCGGCCGACAAGGGCAAGACGCAGCTGGCGATCTACGACCTGCAAACCGGCGTGTTGAAAATCTGCGCCGCCGACATCGAAAAGAAGGATCGCCCCGCCGACTTCGACACGAAGGACAAACCCGGTGTGACGCTGATGATCTTCAAGAAGGGGCAGTAACCCGTTCACGTTTCGCGCGCACCGCGTTGACTCTCACGAGCCGCGACCGTCAGGGAGCGCCTGGGAACGCTCCCTGACGGTCGCGGCTCGCGATCATTCATATTTCACCCCAGCGGCGAGCGGTGGAAATGGACGTGGCGCCAGCGGCCGTCGCGGCGCTGCCAAACGCGCGTCTCGGCGCTGGCGGCGGTCGTCGGGGCGCCGTCGCTGCCGACCTTCTGCACCAGGCGGACGTAGGCGAGGACGGCCACGTCGCCGACGACGCGGATGTGTGGCGTCGTCATCGTCGTCTGGTGCCGGCCGCGGACGCCGCCCAGGTCGAAGTAAAACTTGTGGAACGCCAGCCCCTCGACGACCTGTCCCGGCGCTTCCGGCTCGATGCAGGTGATGGAAGGGTCGCACAACTCCTCGTACGTCTTCCAGTCGCCCTGCGCGATGCTGTCGAGCAGACGCTGGTTGAGGTGCAGTAGTTCTGCCGTCAGGGAATCGGCCATTTCTGTCTCATTTCGATTGTTTACGTTTCGCGCCGGGGTATTTATACGACACCCTGGCCGCACGGCACCGCGACGGGTTCTCCGACCTGGATTCCCTCTTCGATTTCCGCGGCGGCTGTCAGGTGCTGTTCCGTCGGATCGGGCAAGCCTTCGGGCCAGATGTGAAAGCCGCCGTGCAGGTCCGGCGAGATGCCGTGTCCTGGAATCTGCCAGCCGCCCCAGATGCCCTTGCCCTCGTTGAAGCCTTTATAAAAGACGTCGTGGCGGCCGATGTAGCGTTTCGTCCAGTGGCACTGGCCGTCGCCGACCTCGTAGCGGCCGGTCACGAGGAACGCACCGAGCAGGTCGCGCCCCTCACCCTTCAACACGCCATTACGGAACGTGAGACGCAGCTCCATCGACTGGCGACCCAGCGGCGGATATTTCTGAACGAAGAAGCCGACCCACGGGCCGCTCGGGAAACGCGGGTCCGTCTCGGCGCCGTCCTCCGGTCGTTCGTCCATGGTTGCACTCCGAAAGCCAGGAAATGGATCGGTTCATTGTACCGCCGGAGAAGGCCGGAAGAGGGAGGAAAATCCGCGGAGTGGGCGGGATACGCTTGAGTCCGCCCCGCTGATGACTTACACTTCTGCTGTCACCTGAGTTCGCGCCCGGCAGAAACTCGCGCTGTCGCTAGTCCCGATTATTCACCGCGGAGGACACAGAGGATCGCAGAGGAAAATGAAAAACGGAAGTGTCAACAAGTTGCGAAGATCCGCTCACTGATTTGCTTTCGCAACATCGTGACTCAGCTTATGTCGCTTGAATGTCTTACTGGTTTTTCCTCTGCGTCTCTCTGCGTCCTCTGCGGTGAATAATCCGGGCCGGGTGTCGAACGATCCCGTCGCGTCCCGCCCCGGAAAAAATCCGGCGATGTCGCAACACTCGCACTCGACCGTGCCGGTAAATAGCCCGACTTCTCGGCCGCCCACTCGCGTGCCGACGACGCCTGCGGTTTCCGTTGCCCTTCCTGTTCCTCCTGCCTGGCTCTGGCTCGCCTTGATCCTCCTGACTGGTCTTGTCAACCCGCATGCCTGGGGCGCCGGCTTCTCGCCGCCCTGGTTCATGCCCGCTGGGCTGGCGTTCGCGCTGGTCGCCTGGTTCGGCGCGCGCGCCGCCTGCGCCGTCTTCCTGGGCAGCGCGCTGGCCGTGGGCTGGGCCTGGCTGCGAGGCTCGTTCGCCGAATCGGCCGCGCTCGCCCTGGCGTGGGCCGACGTCACGCTCACGGCCGTTGAGGCGCTGGTCGCCTGGGAAATCTATCGACGGGCACGAGGGACGCGCGGGCTCGCCGACCCGCGTTCCGCCATTCTCTTCCTGCTGCTGGTTCCAGGCGCCGTCGCGGTGCTCTTCGCCCTGCTGCGCGCCGGCCTGACGCTGGCGGCGCGGCCAGGGCCGGCGTTCCCGTTACTCTTCGTCGAGTCGTGGCTCGGCCGGGCGCTGACGCTGGCGTCGCTGGCACCGCCGTTGCTCGTCGGCATGACGGCGACCCTGGTGCGGCGCGGCTGGACGCCCGCCGAGGTTGTGGACGAGGCGCCGGTCGCCCACCAGGGGATGAACGCGGCGCGCGCGGAGTTTGGCGACTGGCTGGAGATCGGCGGCCTGGCCGCCGGGGCCGGCGTGCTGAGCCTGCTGCTGTGCCTGGGGCCGGGGTCGCGGGAACCGTCTTCCTGGCAGCTCTGGGGGCCGCCGATGTTGCTCATTGTCTGGGCCGGCGTCCGCCAGGGGATGCTCGGCGGCACCCTCGCCGCGGCGGCGGCGACGGCGTTGCCCCTGCTGGCGCTGACCGGCGTGGCCGCAACCGCCGGGCTGTTTCTGCTGGAGGCCAATCTGCTCGCCGAATGCGCCGCCGCCCTGCTTGTGTCCGCGTCCTCGACCTGGATTCGCCTGAGCGAAGCCCGGTATCGCCGCGTCGTCGGCCACGTGCCGGTGGTGCTGTACAGCGCCCGCATCGTCGCGGATTCCGCGGCGGCACGCACTCCGAAAGCCGAGGTGACGCTCGTCAGCGCCGCCAGTCAGACGATGTTCTCCTGTCCGCCCGACCAACTCCTCGGCGATTACAACCACTGGTTGGAGCGCATCCACCCGCAGGACCGTGAGATTCTTCTTGCTGCCCTCAGCCAGCTCACGCGCCAGCAACAGCCGGTTTCCTGCGAATACCGTCTCGCCCGTGCGGAGAAAAAAGAAGACAGCGTGACCCGGGCGCAGGCCGCGCTGCGTACCCCGAACCCGGCACTTGCGGGCGCAGTATCCGACCGCTGGCTGCGCGACACGCTGGCGCCGCAATTCGATTCCTCCGGACGCCTTGTCGGCTGGGAAGGCGTGGTGGTTGACATTTCCGAACAGCGCGCCCTCGCTGACGATCTGCGTCGGACCTCGACGATGTTTCACACACTTGTCGCCAATCTGCCGGCGGGCGTCGTCTTCGTGCAGGGCAGGAGCGGGCGGCCGGTGCTGGTCAACGCGCGCGCCCGCCAGCTGCTGGGCCGGCGCGAGGAAGTGTCGGCCAGCGTCGATCACTTTCCCGAAGTGTACCACCTGCAAAAGCCGGACGGTTCGCCGTACCCTGCCGAGGAGCTGCCCGTCGTGCAGGCGCTGCGGCTGGGCCGGCCGGCGTCGTGCGATGACGTGGTGGTCGTGCGCGCCGACGGTCGGCGCGTGCCGCTTATCACCTGGGCGGCGCCGGTGGACCTGGGCGGCCCGGTGCGAGACGCCGCCGCCGTTTGGGTTATCGAGGATCTGACCGCGCTGCACCAGGCCGAGAGCGCCCGCCGCGAGAGCGAGGGTCGGCTGCGCGCCGTCGTCGAGGCGATGGGCGAGGGCTTGGTTGTCCTCGACCGCCGCGGCCTGGTCATGGATTGCAACCCGACCGCCTGTTCCCTCCTCGGCGAATCGGCGGAACGGCTGCGCGGCCAGCCTCTCGACGCGCTCCCCTGGACGTGCTTGCGCGAGGACGGCTCCGCGCTGCCGGCCGACGAACGGCCCTGGCACGCCGTCCTCAAGAGCGGTCGTCCAGTCCGCAATCTCCTGCTCGGCCTGGCGCCGGCAGCGGCGCCCGCTCAACGGATGGCCCCCGTCGTCCGCTGGGTGCTGGTCAACGCCATGCCGCTGGGTTCGGGGACGCCGAACGGCGGTGCGGTCACCACCTTCGCCGACGTGACGGCATTCCGCAAGGCACAGGAGGTCATTCGCCACTCCGAAGAGCGCTATCGAACCCTCGTCGAGGCGCTGCCGTTCATGCTCCTCCAGGTGGACCCGACCGGCAAGGTGGTGTACGCCAACCCTGCGACGCGCGAACTCAGCGGCTACGAGCTGGAAGAGTTCGCGGACCCGGCCCAGTGGGAAGCGTTGATCCTGCCGGAATCCTTGCAGTTGTCACAGGACATGCTCGTCGAGGGTTTGGCCGGCCGGTCCAGCCGCGGCGAGCTGCGCTACCGCGCCAAGGACGGCAAGGAGCACGTGGCCTACGCCATCTCGCAGCCGCAGGGGTCGGACGGCAACGTGACGGGCGTCACCACGCTCCTGTTCGACGTGACGCGCGAGCGCCAGCTGGAGCAGGAGCTGGAACGATCGCGCCGCCTGGAGCTAATCGGCCGGCTGGCCAGCGGCGTCGCCCATGATTTCAACAACCTGCTGACGGTCGTGTTGGGCGTGAGCCAACTGGCGGGCACCGCGCTGCCGGCCGATCACCCCGTTCACGACGACCTCCGGCGCATCACCGCCGCGGGCGAGCAGGCGTCGAGCCTGGCCAGCCAGTTGCTGGCCTTCGCCCGGCAGCAAAAGGTCGCGCTTCGTCGGGTGGACGTCAACGTCGTCACCCGCCGCACGCTGGACCTGCTGCGCGGCACGGTCCGCCGCGACGTGACGGTAACGGCGGACCTGGCCGCGGCCGAGCTGGTCATCGAGGCCGACGAGACGCAGTTGCAGCAGGTGTTGATGAACCTCTGCCTCAACGCCCGCGACGCCATGCCCCACGGCGGCATCATTCACATTCAGACGGCGGCACCCGACGACGACTGGGTTCGGCTGACAGTCCAGGACGAGGGCGAGGGCATGACGGAGCAGGTGAAGCGCAGCCTGTTCGACGCGTTCTTCACGACAAAGGAACAGGGCACTGGCCTGGGGCTGGCGGTGGTGCAGCAGATCGTCGAAGGCTTCGGCGGCCGCATCGAGGTGAGCAGCGAGCTGGGCCGCGGGTCGCGCTTCGACGTGTGGCTGCCGCGGATGCAGGAATAAGGGCGGTCTATGCCTTTGCTGGGATGGTGTTTTCAACGAGCCGCGACCGTCAGGGAGCGCTTTTCGCAGCGTTCCGCCGACGCTCCCTGACGGTTGCGGCTCGTAATCCCTACTTCCGGGACAGACTCTCAGCATGCCGAGGGCTACCGGAACGCGGCAAAATCATACACTCCACTGCATCGTTCGATGGACCACCCGAGAGATCGTCATGAGCACCGCCCCGATTCCGACTCCCGGAGCGCCGGCCGAGCCGTGGCTGGAAGTGACCTGTTCGCGCCATTTCACGGCCTGGATGGCGGA
>JBBQPD010000053.1:0-14241 GCA_038331535.1 Gemmatales bacterium
ACCGGCGTCCTCACCGTCGCCGGGGCGTTGTCCTACGGCGAGCTGGCGGCCATGATGCCGCGCGCCGGCGGCATGTACGTTTACCTGCGCGAGTCGTTCTCGCCGCTGTGGGGTTTCCTGTACGGCTGGACGCTGTTCCTCGTCATCCAGACCGGCACCATCGCCGCCGTCGGCGTCGCCTTCGCGCGCTTCATGGGCGTGCTCTGGCCCGCGATCCGCGAGGACAACTACCTCGTCGAGCCGATCGGCTTCGGCGGCTATGCGCTGTCGCTGTCCACCGCCCAGCTGGTCGGCGTGCTGATGATCGCGCTGCTGACATGGGCGAACATGCGCGGCCTGAACTATGGCAAGTGGCTGCAAAACCTGTTCACCGTGGCAAAGACCGGAGCGCTGATCGCCCTGATCGTGCTGGCCCTGTTCGTCGGCTGGAACGCCGCGGCGGTGAGCGATAACTTCGGACACTTCTGGTCGATTCGCGAAACGCAAGCGGTCGTGCCGGGGCTGACGGCGGCGACCGCGTTCGGACTGTTCGTTGCCCTGTGCGTGTCGCAGACCGGTTCGCTCTTCTCTGCGGACTCTTGGCACAGCATCACGTTCACGGCCGGCGAGGTGCGCAACCCGCGCCGCAATCTCCCGCTGGCGCTCGCCCTTGGCGCTGGCTCGGTCATCGTGCTGTACCTGCTGGCCAACGTCGCTTATCTCGTCACGCTGCCGCTGGCCGAGATTCAGGGCGCGCCGTCGGACCGCGTCGGCACGGCGGCGCTGAACAAGGTCTTCCCCGGCGTGGCGGTGCCGATCATGGCCGTGGCGATCATGATCTCGACCTTTGGTTGCAACAACGGCCTGATCCTGTCCGGGGCGCGCGTCTATTATGCGATGGCCCGCGACGGGCTATTCTTCCGTCCTGCCGGCGAGCTAAACCCGGCGCGCGTCCCAGCGTGGGGATTACTGATGCAAGGCGTGTGGGCCGCCGCTCTCGTGTTGCCGCGCACCGTTGATCGCAACGCCTACGACGCGGCAAAAGGCGTCTATGGTGTCTATGGCAGCCTCTACAACGATCTGCTCGACTACGTCATCTCGGCGGCGCTGCTGTTTTACGTCCTCACCATCATCGGGCTGTTCCGCCTGCGCTTGCTCAAGCCCAACGTGGAGCGGCCGTACAAGGCGTTCGGCTATCCCGTGGTGCCGGCGCTGTACGTCGTCGGCGCGGCAGTGCTGGTGGTGGTGCTGTTGAACTACCGGCCAATGACGACCTGGCCGGGCTTTTTCATCGTGCTGCTCGGCGTGCCGGTGTATCATTTATGGACAAGACGCCGGAAATGATGGCGCGAAACGTAAAGTGAGCGGCGACTCCAAACATACCCGTTCGAGGTTGCGGCGTATTTTGGCTGAGAGCTATTAGCTTATAGCTGTCAGCTCTCAGCCAAACGTAGGCGCGGTGAGGGAGGTCACAACGGTCAGGCGACCAGGGCGGTACGTTAATTTCTGCCGATCGCCTGAACACGGAGAAGGCGGCGAAAAATGCGTTCCACGAACCGACGGCCTGGCTCAGCGCGCTTCGCCTGGCTGCTGTTCCTTGTCTCGATCTGTACCCTCTCGGCGCTGGTAGCCTTGCTGGGCTGGGACGTGCGCAGGTGGTTCGCGCGCTCCGACAAGCCGAAGCCGCTCGTCGTCTACTGTGCCGCCGCGCTGAAAGTCCCGGTCGAGGGACTTGCGAAGGAATATGAAAAGGCGTACGGCGTCGAGATTCAGCTGCAATTCGGCGCCTCGCAGACGCTGCTGGTCAACGCCGAGGTCAGCGGCATCGGCGATCTCTACCTGCCTGCCGACGACACCTATCTCCAATTCGCGCGCGACAAAAAATTGCTGGCCGAGACGCTGCCGCTGGCGCGTATGACGGTCGTTCTCGCCGTCAAGAAGGGCAACCCACTGAACGTCCGGTCGCTCGATGATCTGCTGAACGGTGAGGCGAAGATCGCGCAGGCCAACCCGGACGCCGCAGCCGTGGCCAACCTGACGCGCGAACTGCTCAAGACCGAAGACTTGTGGGACAAACTCGACAAGCGGACGACAGTCTACAAGGGGACCGTCAACGACGTGGCCAACGATATTGTCCTGGGAGCGGTGGACGCCGGCATCGTCTGGGACGTGACGGTGAAGCAATATCCCGATCTTGAAGCGGTGCCGATCCCGATCCTGGCCGCGAAGCCGGCGCTCACCGCGGTCGGTGTCCTCTCCGGCAGTACGCAGCCGACGGCGGCACTCCGCTTCGCCCGCTATCTGGCGGCCCGCGACAAGGGGCTGAAAAAGCTGGAGTTGATGGGTTATATACCGGTCGAGGGCGACGTCTGGGAGGAGACGCCGGAGGTGAAGCTGTTCGCCGGCGCGATGCTGCGGCCGGCCATCGAGGAGACGGTCGCCGCCTTCGAGAAGCGCGAGGGCGTGCATGTCACCTGCATCTTCAACGGCTGCGGCATCCTCGTCGCTCAGATGAAAACGGAAGGCCAGTCTCCCGACGCCTACTTCGCCTGCGACGTGTCCTTCATGGAGCAGGTGCGCGACCGCTTCGAGACGCCGGTCGAAGTGTCCGCGAATCAACTCGTCATCCTGGTTCCGAAGGACAACCCACACAACATTCGCACGTTGAAGGATCTCGCCAAGCCTGGACTTCGGATCGGCGTCGGCCATGAACGGCAGTGCGCCCTCGGCCTGCTCACCCAGGAGACTTTGGAACAGGCGAAACTGCGCGACCCGATCATGGAGAACGTGAAGACACAGTTGCCGACCGGCGATTTGCTGGTGAATGAATTGCGGCTGAAGGCGCTGGACGCCGTGATCGCCTACATCAGCAACGCGGCGGAGGCCGGCGATTCTCTGATAGCATACGAGGTGAAAATGAACTGCGCCCTCGCCGTTCAGCCGATCGCCGTCGGCAAGACGTCCGACCACAAGCACCTGACTCAACGCTTGCTCGACGCCCTGCAAACGCGCGAGTCGCAAGCGCAGTTCGAGAAGCTGGGTTTCAAGTGGAAGGCGACGAAGTAGTCATGTCCAGCCCGCCGCCAGTCCTAGCTCCACGTTCCGACGCTCCCTTCTTCATCGGCCTGTCCATCCTCGGCGGCAGCTACCTCGTCCTCATCGTGGCGATGCTCGCCGCGGAGGCGCTCTACACGTCGCCGAGCGAGCTGGTACGGGCGCTCAACGATCCCAAGCTTCGCCATGCCATCTGGCTCAGCATGTTCTCGTGTACCGCGACCGCCCTACTGTCGCTGCTGGTCGCGGTGCCGCTGGGCTATCTCCTGTCGCGCTTCGATTTCCGCGGCAAAGTGCTGGTGGATGCGCTGCTCGACATCCCCATCGTGCTGCCGCCGCTGGTCATCGGCCTGTGTCTCCTGATCCTGTTCCAGACGCCGCCGGGGCGGGCGATTCAGAAGGTGGTGCCGATCACCTATCACGTGCCGAGTGTCATCCTGGCGCAATTCGCGGTGGCGTGTGCCTTCGCGGTGCGGACGATGCGCGTGACCTTCGACGAGATCCCGCGGCGGCACGAGCAGGTGGCCCTGACGTTAGGGTGCAGCCAGGCGCAAGCCTTTCGGCGGGTTGTGCTGCCGGAGGCGCGGCGCGGCATCGTGACAGCGGGGACGCTGGCCTGGGCGCGCGCCCTGGGTGAGTTCGGGCCTGTGCTGGTGTTTTCCGGCACGACGCCGATGCGAACGGTGGTGCTCTCGACGCAGGTATGGTTGGAATTGAGCGTCGGCAGCCTGAACGCCGCCGTGGCCGTGTCGCTGCTGATGGTCGTCGCGGCGATGATTGTGCTGGTGGTTGTGCGCGTGTATGGTATGGGGAAGTCGGGATTGTGAGAGGAGGGACCAACGATGACGCCGCTAGCTGAGTTCTTGCAAACGAACGAGGAGAAATTGCGGGAGGACGAAAAGCAGCGCGAAACGCGCCGGGCCGAATGGGTAGGAGCAGTCGAACGGTTATTGCGGCAAATCGAAGGATGGGTGCGCGACGCCGATCCGAAAAACCTTCTGCACGTCGAGCGCGTACTTCAGGAGCACCGCGATGCGGGACTCGGCTATTACCGTGCGCCGGCCCTTCTTGTCCGCTTTGGCCCGACGAAGGTGGAAATCACCCCGTGGTCGCGAAACGTCGTCGGCCGGCTCGAAATGGACGAACCCGGCAAGGAACTTCGTATTGAGGGTGCCGTCCATATCACGGACGGGAGCGAAAAATTCATCGTCTACCGGGTGCTGCCGGAAGGGCGCGAGGAATGGCGCCTGGCGCCGCCGATGAGTCTGAAGACGACTCCACTCACCCGACAGGGGTTTGAGGCCGCGCTGCTGAGGCTGATTAAATGAAGAGCCTCGACGACGCCTGGCGGTGGTACGAGAACACCTTTCGCTACCTCAAGCTGATGGGACGCCTCGGGCGCTCTTACTGGGACGCTTTGCCCTGGGAGCAGGGGTTGGAAAGGGACGACCATTTTCGCTTGCTGGACGGAGAGAAGGTCTCCCAGGACATCGATCATTCCCTGACACATCTCGACGATTTGGCCGTCCTCGTACTATTCTCCGCGTTTGAATCGGAGGTCCGGGTACACGTCCTTCTGGAGATCGCGGACGAAGTGAAAGCGTTGATCCATCCGGCCCTGCGCCAGGCCGCGGAAGAGGTCCGGACGAAGATCGACGAGGGTAGTTTCTTTCAGGTACTCCAGCCCTACAAGGAAAAGCATTCGGACCTCGTCGAACAAGTGAATCAGGTCCGCCGCTATCGGAATTGGGTCGCCCACGGCAAACGGGATGAACCGCCGGACGTGGTCAACCCGAAGACAGCCTACGAGCGCCTGAGCCAGTTCCTGGAAATCCTCATGCCACCCTCCGCCCTCCGGCCAATCCCATGATCGCCGTCGAACACCTCTCTATCCGCTCCGGCGCCTTCTCCGTGGACGACCTCTCCTTCGAGGTGCCCACCGGCGAGTACGCCGTCCTCATGGGCCGCACCGGTACAGGCAAAACCACAATCCTCGAAGCGATCGGCGGCCTCAAGCCGGTACGTGCCGGCACCATCCGCCTGCTTGGCACCGACGTGACGCACCTCAAACCGGCGGAACGCGGCGTCGGCTACGTCCCGCAGGATCTCGCCCTGTTCCCGACGCACACTGTCCGCCAGCACCTCTCGTTCGCCCTGGAAGTACGGCGCTGGCCGCAAGCCGCCATCGACGCGCGCGTGGATGAGCTGGCCGAATTGCTCGGCATCGGACGACTGCTCGACCGGCGGCCCTTCGGCCTGAGCGGCGGCGAGTCGCAGCGCGTCGCCCTCGGCCGCGCCCTCGCCTTTCGGCCGCCCATCCTGCTGCTCGACGAACCGCTCAGCGCCCTCGACGACGCCACGCGCGAGGAAATGTACGCCCTTCTTCGCTCCGTTCAGAAGGTCACCGGCGTGACGACCTTGCACGTCACGCATAGTCTGTCCGAGGCGAAGATTCTGGCCGACCGCTTGCTTGTGTTGAGTGATGGCAAAGTCGCGGTCAGCGCCGCACTCGGAGGAGGCTTCGCGTTTCGCGCGGAGGAGAAAACATGAAGATCGCCGTCCGCTACATGGCCCAACTGAGGCACGCGGCCGGCGTCGTTACCGAGGAGATCGAGCTGAACGGCGGCCAGAAGCCGGCCGATCTCCTGCATTTATTGGCCGAACGCCACGGTACGGCGCTGCGCCGGCTCCTGCTGACGGCGGACGGCAAGCCACAGCCGACGCTGCTGGTCTTCGTCGGCGACGACCAGGCCAACACTGCGGGAACGATACTGCGGGACGGCGACGAGGTGACGTTACTGTCGCCCATCGCAGGGGGGTGAGGGCGTTGATGGGACACGAGCGGCCGCTGACCGACGCGGAAAAGGCCATTTACGAATGGCAGATGTGGGTGCCGGGCTTCGGCGCCGAGGGACAGCAGCGGCTCAAAGGGGCGTCAGTCCTCGTGTCGCGCGTCGGCGGCGTCGGCGGCACGGCGGCCTATTATCTCGCCGCGGCGGGGGTCGGCCGCCTGATTCTGGCGCACGCAGGCGACATCCGCGCCAACGATCTCAATCGCCAACTGCTCATGACCCACGAAGCCATCGGCAAACCGCGGATCGAAGTCGCTTCGCAGCGGCTCCGCGAATTGAACCCGTTCCTTGAAGTGGAGGCCGTCGCCGAGAACGTCAGCGCGGCAAACGTCGAGCGTCTCGTGTCCCGCGTCGATCTGGTGGTCGGTGCGGCGCCGCTCTTCGGCGAGCGGTTACTGCTGAACCGCGAAGCAGTGCGCCAGAGCAAACCGCTCGTGGACTGCGCCATGTACGAACTCGAAGCCCGGCTCACGACGATCCTGCCGGGCCGGACGCCGTGCCTGGCGTGCCTTTACCCCGAAGAGCCGCCGGCCTGGGAGCGTAAATTTCCGGTGTTCGGGGCGGTGGCCGGAACCGTCGCCTGCCTCGGGGCGATGGAGGCGATCAAGGTGCTGACCGGCCTTGGCGAGCCACTGTTCGGCAAGATGCTTCTCTGCGACCTGCGCGACATGACCTTTCGCCGCACCACGATTCGCCGTAACCCAGACTGTGTTGTGTGCGCGGGGGCCGCGCAGGAGCCGCGCACGAAGTAAGCGACCGCGCAAGAGCCGCGCACGAAGTAAGCGGTTCCCGCCGCCCCCGACCCGCTTACTTCGTGCGCGGCTCCTGGCAACAGGAGTGTTCATGGGCACCGCGTCCCCGTCGCGCGTCCGTTACGGCGTTCTGGCGTTCGCGTGCAGCCTGTCGCTCATCACTTACCTCGACCGCGTGTGCATCAGCCGCGTGCAAGAAGAGATTCAGCGAGACCTCGACGTCAGCGAGAAGGCACTGGGCATCGTCTTCGGCGCCTTCGCGCTCGGCTACGCCCTGTTCGAGGTGCCCGGCGGCTGGCTCGGCGATCGCAGGGGCCCGCGCCGCGTGCTGATGCGCATCGTCATCTGGTGGTCGGTGTTCACGGCGCTGACCGGCTGCGTCTGGCGGTTCACCTTCGACAGCGGCAGACACATCCAGTTTGGGACTCTTGAGATACCCTTACTCCTCAACGGCCTCGTCGTGCTGGTAATTGTCCGCTTCCTGTTTGGGGCCGGCGAGGCGGGGGCGTATCCGAACCTGTCGCGGGTCGTCAAGACGTGGTTCCCCTATCGCGAGCGGGCACTGGCCCAGGGCGGCATCTGGATGTCGGCGCGGCTCGGCGGCGCGATCGCGCCGCTGGTCATCGGCCGACTCTCGGCAGCACTGGGATGGAGGCAGGCGTTCTGGGTGCTGGGACTTCTCGGCCTCGTCTGGGCCGTCGCGTTCTACTTCTGGTACCGCGACCGACCCGAGGAACAGCCGGCATGTAACGCCGCAGAGATCGAGTTGATCCGCTCCGACCATCACGACGTTTCCGACGCATCCGGCCACTCCTGGCCGCCGCTGTGCGCGCTTTTCGGCAGCCTGACGATGTGGGCGTTGTGCGTCGCGTCGTTTTGCGTCAGCTTCGGCTGGTACTTCTATCCGACCTGGCAGCCAAAGTACCTGAAGGAAGTCCACCGCATCAGCTTCGCGGACTCCGAGATTCTCACCGGCTTGCCGTTCCTGTGCGGCGCGGTCGGCGCGCTGATTGGCGGCAGCCTCTCCGACCGATTGGTGCGGCGGATCGGCCGGCGCTGGGGCCGCAGTCTCGTCGGACTGTTCGGCTTCAGCGGCGCCGGCGTCTGCGTCCTCGCCACCGGTTACGTCGCCGAGGCATGGCAGGCCGTCGCGCTGTTGTGCCTCGCCTTTTTGATCAACGACCTCGCCATCCCGGTCATCTGGGCTGTCAGCGCCGACGTGGGCGGCCAGTATGTCGGTACTGTCGCCGGCCTTATGAACATGATCGGCGCGTTCGGCGCCCTGCTCAGCCCGGTGCTGATCCCGCACGTCCTGGCTGCCCTGCCCACCGCGATGCCGGCCGCGGAGCGCTGGCAGCTCATCTTCGCGGGGCTGGCCATCGCCTGGTTCGTCAGTGCCGCGGCATGGCTGTTCATCGATGCGAGCAAGCCGCTGTTCGGGCGGCATTGATTCGCCGCTTGCGGCTTCGCGGAACGTTTTCGTATAACACGGGAACATCAAGCAATCATCGTGGGAAAACGATCGGGAGTACCTCGTTTGCTCGGTCCCATCTTTCAGCGTGAATTCATCACCGTCCCGCGCCGCGTCCGCCATTACGTCGCGCGCGTCGCCTACCTCGGCACGCTCTGGGTCGTCGGCATCACGGCGTGGCTGGCGACGGTCGGCTGGACGCGCACCGCGACGCTCGGCGAAACCGCACGCTTCGGACCGCTCCTGTTCCAACTCCTGACGACGGTGCAGCTGGCCCTCTTTCTGTTCTTCGCCGCCCTGTCGTCCGCCAGTTCCGTGTCGCAAGAGAAGGATCGCCGCACGTTTCTCCTGCTGCTCATGACCGACATGAGCAACGCGGAGATCGTGCTGGGCAAGCTGTTCGGCAGCCTGTTGCAGATCGGCTTGTTGCTGACAGCGACGGTGCCGCTGTGGATGTTCATCGTGTTGCTCGGAGGCGTGTCGCTGGGCCAGGTGATCGACGCGGCCCTCATCATGGCGGCGACGGTGGTGGCGGCCGGGTCGCTCGGCAGCCTCGTGGCCTTGTGGCGCGACCGTACCTTCCAGGCGCTGGCCCTGACGACGCTGTTCCTCGTCCTCTACCTCTGCCTGGCGCGCGGCCTTGCCGTGGTGCCGGGCCTGTTCCCGGCGCTCTCCGACTTCGATGCCGTCAAGTGGCAGCGCTGGCTCGACCCGTTCCGGGCGCTGCAAAGCGTGCAGGCGCCGACCGAGACGCTGGAGGCAGGCTCGTCGCCCGCTTACGGCTTCGCCGGCGCGATGCTGCTCCTGAGTGCCGCGCTGAACGGCCTGGCCTTGTACAAGCTGCGCGTCTGGAACCCCAGCGGCGAGCCGATCATGCAGCGTGAGCGGCCCGGCGCCATCGACGCCAAGGACGCCGAGTTGGCGAAGGACGAGACGAAACGCGCCGCCGCCCACGCCGCGCCCGGACAAGCTCGAGAGGTCGGCGAAAACCCCATTCTGTGGCGCGAAATCTTCACACGGGCCTACGGCCGGCGGCCGCTGCTGGTGAAGATCGCTTACTTCGTCGCTTTGGCGATCATCTCGTACTCGGCCCTCGCGCCGGTCATCCTACACAAGCAGCATGGCACGTTCGAGGCAGCCTACGGGCTGATACCAGTGTGTGTTCTGAGTCTGCTGCTCGTGGCGGCGCAGGCGGCGACCTCGATCACGTCCGAACGCGACACCGGAGCGCTCGACCTGCTGCTGGTGACCGACCTGTCGCCGAGAGAGTTCATCTTCGGCAAGCTCGGCGGCATCCTTTACAACACCAAGGAGTACCTGCTGCCGCCTGTGCTCCTCGCGGGGGTCTACGCCTGGTACGGCTGCATGGCGACGCCGCCGGGCAACCACCCGGAGATAGGCGGCTCGATGAACTTCTCCTCGTTGTTCTTTTTTCTCGGCGACGCCGTGGTGCTGCTGGCGTTCGCGATGGTCCTGGGCATTCACGTCGCGCTGCGGGCGCCGAACAGTCGGGCGGCGATTCTGTACACGCTCAGCACCGTATTTTTCCTGTCGATCGGCACTCTCGTGTGCGTGGCCTTGATCCTCATCAACGGCCGTTTCGAGTACCAGTGGAGCAGCTTCGTCTTCTTCGTGGTGGCGGGCATCGGCGGTTTGTGGTGGGTATTGAACAGCGGCCGGCCATCGGGCGCGCTGACGTGGGCGAGCTGGTTCTGCCCGCTCGGCGTGCTCTACTCGGTGATGAACGTGGTGGTGGCAAGACCCGGATCGCAGGAGTCGGCCGACCCGGCGATGCCGTTCCTGGTCCTCGTCGGGGCGTTCGGCTTCACGATCGCAGCGATGCTGATCCCGTTGCTGAGCGAGTTCGACGTGGCGCTGGGGCGGACCTCAGGTGGGGCGGATTGAGCGGGAAGGGATCGTCGGATACAATGCGGCGGTGGAGGGTCAAACGATGGTGCAAGCCTACTCACGCCTCAAGACGGTTTTGGAACAACGAAAGCTGACGGTTGCCGATCTCCGTCAATTTCTCCAATACACGGGAGACCAACCTGGACTGCGCTCGCTGGCGCGGCTCGGCGACGAAACGCAACCGCTGAAGAGCCTCGATTTGCGGCTCGCCGGAGTCATCTGTCAGGTGTGCGAAGTGCCACTCTCAGACTTGATTGTTTTTCGTCCCGAGGAGGGTTTTCAGCGTATCACGCTGGCCAAACAGAAGCGACTCGACTACCTGATGGACGGGAACAACAATGGGACACTCACCGAAGCAGAGTTGGAGGAACTCCGGCGCATGGTCCGAGAGTGCGAAGAAGCGACGGTACACAATGCCCGTTATCTAGCTCAGCGTCACCAGGCAGCGCCCGTATAGAAGGAGAACGATGTGGGGCGACGAAGAGGTCGCAAATCCGGCGATCTCTGCGAGCGCGATTGATGGAACTTGCCCAGGGACGTTGCGAATACTGCCACGCACCCCAAGAAGCGTGCGGCTACCCCTTTCATCTCGAACACGTCATTCCCGACTGCCACGATGGGCCGGATGAGCTGCCAAATCGAGCGCTGGCTTGTAGCTCTTGTAACCTTGCCAAAGGAGTTCGAGAAAAAGGAATCGATGCGGACACCGGCGAGGAAGTCGTTCTGTTCCATCCGAGGACACAGGACTGGGAAGATCATTTCTGTTGGGGCGAGGACGAAATCACCATCGTGGGACTATCGCCTGTCGGGCGGGTGACAGTCGAATTGCTCGACATGAATAACGCCTTGCGGCTACAAGCGCGCCGTTGGTGGCTTCAGTTCGGCCTATTACCATGAAGTATTGCCAACCGGCCCAAACTGCCTCGCAAATCGGTCCTACTGTCCGCGCCACACCCACCATACAGCGATCAGAAGACAGACGACCGCACACGCGACGAACCAGCCCGGCTGGCGCGACGGCGCGTCCTCCCGCGAGAGATACTGTTCGCAGCGCGGACAACGTTCGGCGTCCTCGTAGACGGCTTCGCCGCAGTGTGGACAGGGGTTGGTATCGTCTGAATCCTCGTCCCAGCTCATCGGTTACTCTCAGAGTCAGAGTCAAATCAGCTTTCACGATCCCTTCCCTGATTCGCCGGCGGAAGTCAACGGGAGATGGCGAATACGAAGCCGGCCTTCCTGAACCGTCACCATCGCTCCGCGTTGAAGCTCTTCCGCGCACGGGTTGAGAACCGTTTGGAGAAGGTCGGCGACGGCTTCTGCTTTCAGCCCTTCGATGCGGATGCGAATCACGGACGGTTCCGCGGTCCCGGACAAGGCGAGCAAGGCATGAAAGTCTGCATCCAGCGTGACGATGGCGCGATTGTCTTGAAGTCCTTGACGAAGGATTTCAACATCCTCTGCCGTGGACAGACCTACTTCACCGACATGAATCGTGTCAATTCCCGCTGAGCGCAGTAACGGGGCGGCTCCGCGCGGAAGTCCCTGATCAAGCAGCAGATTCATTGTGCCCTGCAAGTTCGATTATCCGGTCATCCAGCGAGGACGACGCGAACGCGAGAGCCTGACGAACATCTTCGGGTTCCAGTTCGGGGAACTCGCGGAACAATTCGTTTCGATCCGGATAGGTCGCGAGGAGTTCCAGGACGCGGCGAACGGTGAGGCGCAAATTCCGAATGCATGGTTGCCCATTCATGCGGGCGGGATTGCTCGTGATGCGGTCAAGTTTCATGGCTCCCCCTGGGACTGTTCGCGCAGATGCGGATTGGGGTCGCCGCGGCCTAGTTGGTTCGGCCGCGGCGACCCATTGGACACGACGACTTGATTACTTCTTCTTGTGCATTTTCTCCGCCTTGTAGCGCAAATACGCCTGGATGAACTCATCCAGGTCGCCGTCGAGGACGTTGCCGACCTGCGCGGTCTGCACTTCCGTGCGCACATCCTTGGCAAGCGTGTACGGCTGCAAAACGTAGTTGCGAATCTGACTGCCCCAGGACACCTCGCCCTTTTCGTCGTACATGCGCTCGACCTCGGCCAACTGCTTCTGCTCCTCGATCTTGTAGAGCTTGGCCTTGAGCAGCTTCATGGCGTTGTCGGCGTTCTTGTGCTGGCTGCGCTCGGTGCGGCTCTCGGCGGCGAGGCCGGTCGGCAGGTGGATAAAGCGCACCCCGGACTCGGTCTTGTTCTGGTGCTGACCGCCGGGGCCGCCGCTGCGGAACGTCTGTCGTTCCAGGTCGTCGTCGCGGATTTCGATGGTGATGGTGCCGTCCAGTTCCGGCGTCACGTCCACCGCCGCGAACGACGTCTGCCGCCGGGCATTGGAATCAAACGGACTGATGCGTACCAGCCGATGCACGCCGGACTCGCTCTGCAAATTGCCGTAGGCGTAGTCGCCGACGATGCGCAGCGTGGCACTGCGGATGCCCGCCTCCTCGTTGCGCAACTCGTCGATCATCTCGACGTTGAAGCCGTGCCGCTCGGCCCAGCGGATGTACATGCGCATGAGCATCTGCGCCCAGTCGCACGCCTCGGTGCCGCCGGTGCCGGCCTGAACGCGCAGGTAGGCATTGCTGGCGTCCTGCGAGCCGTTGAGCATGGAGCGCAGCTCGAAGTCGGCGAACAGCTTCTCGTAGGGACCGAGTTCGCGCTCCAGCTCGGCCTCGAACTCCGCGTCTTCGTCCGCCATCTCGGCGAGCGCGCGCAGGTTGTCGCCGCCGGCGGCGAGGTCTTCGTAGGGTTTGATCAGCCCGGTGAGCGGCTTGAGCTGGCCGATGATTTGCTGGGCCTTTTCCTGGTTGTCCCAGAAGTTCGGCTGGCCCATCTGGGCGGTGAGCTTATCGCGCAGCGCGATTTTGGTCGCGATGTCAAAGAGAGTCCCGGAGCTGGGTCAAACGGCTCACCAGTTCCTCAGTGCGTCGTCGAAGGTCGGGATTCATGATTCGGCTCCTTGATTAGACAGGCCCGACGGTGTGCCGGCGCCCAGGGTTAGTATACTCACTGTCGCGGTCGCACCACAATTCGGGATTCAGTTCGCCGCTTGCGGCTTAGCGGCGCACTACCGCCAAGCCGCAAGCGGCAATCTGAGACCGTAGGCGCCCCGCGGCCGTTGTGGTATCAGTAGAGGATCGGTCGTCATCGCTGCACATCCCCCGCGAGGATCGCCGTCATGGGAAAGTTCGATCCGACCCGCTACAGCCCCGCGTTCACTGGCCTCTTGTCGAGCGAGCGCCTCAACCTCCTCGACGCCGGCCGGCCCGACAAGGATTATCGACCGCTGCTTGAAGCGCTCTCCGGGGCCGCGTCCTTCGCCCCTCACGCCCTCCGCGATGAGAACATGGCGCTAGCATGCCGAGCAGCGATGTGGCTGTACCACGACTTCCTCGACGAATCGCACGTCCTCAGTCAGGATCTGCATACCGCTGAGGGAAGTTACTGGCACGCCCTGGTCCATCGCCGCGAACCGGACTTCGACAACGCGAAATACTGGTTCCGGCGCGTCGGCGCTCACCCGGTTTTCGGCCCGCTCCGGGAGGAGGCCAGCCGTCTCGCCGCGGCGCAGCCTCATGCCGCGGCCGACTTCCTGGTGCATCAGTCTGCATGGGATGCCTGTGCGTTCGTCGACCTTTGCGAGGCGACGCTGGCCGAGCGCGCTCCGTGCATGCACCTGTGTCAGCTGGTGCAACGCCGGGAATGGGAATTGCTGTTCGATCACTGTTACCGCGCGGCGGTCGGCGCGGCTACGAATTAGGAGAGGTGTCTCATGCCGGAATCGATGCCAGGCGCTTCGTCTTCTCGTTCCTCGGTGTCCGACCGACTCCATGAGATTGCCCGACTGTTGCGCGAGACGAAGCACCTCTCACCGGAGGTGCAGCAAGAACTGGCCCAACTCGCGGACGAGCTGAGCGGCACACTCGGAGCGACGGGCGTGTCGTCCGCCGAGGAAGCGCACCTCGCCGATAGCACAGCCCATCTGATCGAATCGCTGAATCGGAAAGAACCCGGCGGGACACTTGCCGCAGCCCGCGACCGCGTGGAGCAATCGGTTCTCGCCGCCGAGGCGCAATCGCCGTTTCTCGCCGGCGTCGCGCGCCGCGTGCTGGACGCGCTGGGGAATGTTGGGATTTGATTCAAGGAGCCGCGCACGCAGTAAGCGGTTGCGTTGGCCGCT
>JBBQPD010000054.1:0-14140 GCA_038331535.1 Gemmatales bacterium
GATCCTCGGCGGCTCGTTCGGCGCCGGCAACTACGCCCTGTGCGGCAAGGCGTTCGACCCGCGTTTCATCTTCGCCTGGCCGACGGCGCGCTATGCCGTCATGGGCGGCGAACAGGCAGCGAGCACGCTGCTGGAGATCACCGTCAACGCCCTGCGCCGCGGCGGCCACACGCCCGACGCCGACGAAATGGACGAGCTGCGCCGCAAGGTCGAGGCCGGCTATCAGTCGCAGACCGACGTGCGCTACGCGGCGGCCCGGCTCTGGGTGGACGGCATCCTCGACCCGGCCGAAACGCGCCTGGCACTGCTGACGGCGCTGGCGGTGGCGACGCGCCACGACGACGGCCGGCCGTTCCGCACAGGTGTCCTGCAAGTATGAAGAATGGAACGCGGATAACGCGGATTTACGCCCAAGTCCTAAACAGTAATGGCGTGATCGGTTGCTCATTGCCGTCACGCCAGCGCCGCCTCGGCGTCGACGAGTCCTTCCCGGTGACGCCAGTAGCCACATTGTTCGATGCGCGCGCGGGCGTCGCGATCGCGGAAGAGGCGGGCATGCGTGAGCAGAATGTCGGTCATGAAGAGACGGATCGGCTCCGCAATCTCCCATGCTTCATCCAAATCCGCACGGCAGCCCAAATCGTCGCCGTTCAACCAGCGCCCCCACTCCCGTGATTGGAGGCTGGGATAGCTGTCTCCGCAGGCTTTCTGGGCCACCTCGTTCGAGGTGTCGGTCGATCTGACGCCGATGTGGCCGATGCGCGCATTTGGGTGTTCAGACGCTGGGATCTTTGGCAGTGCTTCCTTCCTTCGTCGGGGCCGTCATCGCCACGCCGTCCGCAACGGCCGGGGGATCGGGCGGAAACTCCAGACCCTTGTTTAGCGCGCAGAGGAAGAACAGCTGGCCGCCCTCGCGATAGACAGCGTGGTCGGCGACGTTGATAACGATGCGGCTGATGCTCTTGCTAGCCTTGCGCAGGGTCTTGATCGCCTTGACAAGGCGCGTAGCATCCGCCCCTTTGTCAGGTTGCCGCCTCGGGGTCACGCGGAATCTGCCTCCTCCGCCCTTGACCCGGAGGACCGCAGCAGCCAGATCGCCGCTAACCATCGCGAACTGGCCAGCGGCGTTGCTCACGTTGCTCCGCGTATCGCAGCTGAGTTCCATTCCCTCGTACCGTCCAGGATACGGGCCGCTCGGTACGAGGCTTTCGGCATCCACCTGCTCCTCCGTCGGCAGCGGCGTCCTCGGCGGGCCGGGCTGAGCAATGGGTTCGTCGTCACCGTTCCAGAGGAAGAACCTGTTTCGGTCGACGCCCGTCGTTTCATCCCAATCCAGCTTTCCGTAAATGTGCTCATCGGCGGAGTCCGCGTCGTATAGGGTGTGGATGTACGAGGTTTTCTCCAGGTAGTGCTGAGCGGTTTCGGGCGTGTCCAGGATGACGCCCTGGCACGCGCGCGTCACATGGGGAAACATGCGGTGCTCAATCGGATTGTACTTGGAACAGTAAGGCGGGTTGTGGGCCAAGCGAATCTCCAGCCCCAGGCGGTTGGCCAGGTCTTGCAGATCCTGTTTGAAGACGTACTTGCTGGCACTATTGCTGCCACCGCCGTCGCACAGGAGCAAGATTTTCTTGGCGTCGGGCTAGTCCTTGCGGCCCTGCTGTTCCCACCACAGGGCGATGCTGTCGCAGGCGAACGTGGTCGTGTCGTGGCTGGTGTTCAGATGCAGGCAGCCCTGGTTCTTCGCCGTGTCGTAGATGCCATGCGGGATCACCGAGCCGTTGCCTTTGCTGCTAAAGTCGTGGTCGTTGACGAAGATCGTTTCCTGGGTGTCGATCACGCCCGGGCGGTAGAAATTTCCCAGCAGTTCCTTCTTTTTCGTGTAAACGCTGATGACGGGCAGACCCGCCTTCACGTACTCCTGCTTGAGCCGGCCGATGTTCTCGAACTGGGCGTTGCAGTCGGGATGTCGGCCCATGGTCGTCTTCTTCGGGGCCTTGCGACGGCGGAAGCCGTGCCGATGCAGCAGTGGTGCGACCACACGTCGGCTCACCGGGGTTCCCAACTCCGCCAGCCGCCGGGCAATCGGACGCCGCGACAGATTGGTCCACTTGACGTCGACCCGCATCGGATCGCCGGCGGTGTGGTCGCGCAGGACTTTGAGGAAATTCTCTTCCAAGCCCGGGCACGACCCGATCAGCGGCTTCCGTCCACCCCTTTTTTTCGCTGGCGACCCGTGTCCAACTCCTCAGTCCCTTCCAGTTCGGCTTACCCTTGCCGAATGGTCTTCGGATCGCAGCCGAGGACGCCGGCGACGTACTCGACCCCGCCATGCCCGAGTTTGGCCGCCTCGATCGCCGCGTAACGACGGCGAGCACTCTCGCCCAAGGAGCCGAACAGCCGCTGCATCATGCGTTCGATGACTGCCGAGTAAGCGTTCGTGCCGACCTCCTGGTTGATCCTCCTGCCTCCAGCTGGAAAATATCTCAGGCACTCAAAAACGAGAAGTAGTTCAGTGCCTGTTCCTAGGTGGATGCGTTGTGGTAGTCCGCCGGGACAACAGGGAGTGATGACTGCGGGCGCCAAGAGCGCGGGACAGGGGTTGGCTATTACGCGGTAAGACTTGCGCCAACCTTTTAGTCCGGTGTAGAGGTAGAGGTGGACGAAATGTCCTTTGCTGGGGCTCGCCATGGCGATCTGATACAGTAGCTGGCCGACGCCGGGGACCGGTGTAGAGGCAGTAGATGCCTTTTGGTTTGAAGACGGCGAAGAAGTCGCCGGCGAGAAGTCCGATGTGCGTTAGCCAACTGAACCGGACAGGTGTGCAAATGTTGTTGAGCATGGCCTCCCCTTAATGCCATGATTCTGGCGGGCGCCTCTGTTCGAGTAAGGCCAGCACCTCGGCGAGAACCTGTGGGTGACCTTGTAACACCTCGCGCACCAGCCGCATCATTTCGCGGTTTTCGGCGCGGAGCTGCTCGAGGCTTTGGTCGACGATGGTGACGGTGCGGGGTGGAGCGGACCATCCGGGGTTGCCGGGTAGGTCGCGACCAGGGCCGCACTTGAGCCAGTCGAGTGGCTTCTTCATGCTGACGGCCATCTCGACGGTGAGGCGGTGTTAGGCGTGGGCCTGGTCGACGGCGTCGCGTAGCCGGCGGCAAGGTCCAGTCGGCGGCTCGGTGGCGGCGCGGGCCATCCAGCTCCACCAGACTTCGGCCGGGACGCCCTGGGCGATGGCGGCGACGTGGGGGTAACCGCCGGCGCGCACGAACTGGCAGACGCCCTCGGTCAGCTCGGGGCTCGGCTCGTTCCAGTTGATCGGAGTCAGGGCGTTCATGGCCGGTCGGCGGACTCCGCCAGGCGTTCGAAGCTGGCGGCGATCGAAGCCTGGGTCTTGACGATCTGGCGTATCATTCGTCGGTGGGAGCGCACCACGGGCAGGATGCACTTCGTACCGAGCCAGGTCCCGGCGCGCCAGAGCATGTAGAGCAGCACGGACGCCGGCAGGCCGAGCTGCTGGACGATGGTGAGCCAGCCGTTCATGATTTGCTCCTTCTGATCTCCGAAATGTCGTAACAACCACGACAGAACCAGAACGGGCCGCGGCGGTCCTGGTGAGCGCTGAGGACATGGCCGCAGATGGGGCAGCGGGCCTCGGCGTAGGTGGGCGTGCGGTCGTCGCAGCCGAGCTCGCGGTCCTCGTCGTAGGCGAGGTCGACGGTTTCCTCGGCCGAGGTCAATCCCTTCTCTGACCCTCTTTCGACAAGTGGCATCGTTGCTCATTCTCTGCGTGGGACAGGATGCGGTCGAGCGGCCTGCCGTTGCGACCCATCGGTGGACCGAGGTAGACGCCGCCGGCGAAGAGAGGGAGGTGCGCTTCCGCGCGCCGGCGAAGCTGCACGAGGTGAGCTTCCCAGGCCGGCGACCAGCCGCGGCGGCGGACGTAGCGACGCTCGATTCCTTTCATTGCTCGGCACTCTTCGCAGAGTCCGAAGCGTCCGGCCTGGGGCTGTTGTTCGCAGTGGCGGCAGAGTGCGCCCTGGGCGATGACTTCGACCATTTCCGTTCCCTGGTTGCGCCGTCCGGGGAACTAGTGGAACAGACGCGGGAGGTTGTGGGGAGTGTGGAAACGGCCGTCGCCTCCGCGATCGCGGGCATTGGTAGCCATGGCCTAGATCGAAGGCGGTTGTACACTAGCGAGGTGAAAAGTCGTGCAAGGGGGGTGGAGAGGTGTTTGGCAGGGTAGAGGGCGGGTAGTTCATGCAAGGAGTGTGGTTGTGGTTGCTGTAGTTGTTGCATGTATGCAAAAGCAACCTCAAAGGCAAACACAATCCTTGCGCGGAGGGCGTGAGTTGTGGCCGCCAGCCGGTGTGAGTTCCACGTCACGCCGTCTGACCGCCGCATTTTTGTCAGGATACCCGGTGTGCTGGTTTCCTGACAGTCGGGGCGACAAGACGGCTATTGAACTTTTTATCGCTGGCGTCCGGGGCTGGGAGGCCGTTCTGCGTTGGCGAATTGATGATGGAAAGCTCAAGCCGGATTGAAGTTCACAAACCGGTTTCGAGCCACGGCCATCCATTTCGCGACTTGGTCATTGATCGGAAGAATAATCGATCCTGACCGCGAGATCGACTCGCAGGTCGTCAAGCATCTGCCTTGGCAAAGGTACGAAACTGGTATCGTCATCCTCTCCCTCGCTGTCGGGGTCAAGCCAGAAAGCGCCGGTTTCCTGGTCGGCGGTTGGGTCGCCTCCGGTCAGAATATCGAAGACCTAAGCGCGGGTGCGTAATCGCTCGAACATGCGTTCGTCGTAAGTGCCGGCCAGGTACGGCATCGCAATGTCCAGGCCGGGGAGCTGGTCCTCTGGCAGGTGGCTACCGCCGTTGGACTTCAGAACCATATTCCGCTCCCGGGCCGCTTTACTGCCGAGGCGGTCCGTGCGTCCCGTTCTTGCTCGATGGCAGCAGGGTTCCACTCCAAGTCGTAATGGACAACGTGTCGGCAATGCCGGTGCAGGTCGATTCCTTCTTGACCTACCTGCGTGCAGACGAGGATGTCCGGTAACAAGGGCGTGTTGAAACCACTAAACACAGCGTCCCGGTCGACCATGTTCGATCGCGTCACCAAGACTGCCGACTCGGCCCGTGGATTCGTGGCATAGCGCAGGTGTGCTTCACGCTCTTCTTCACCCATTGCCGATAGTTCGCACAGAAATTCCTCGACGCGCCCTGCGACAGGCTCAAGCTGGGCGCTGCCTGGCTCCATCTGATGCAGTCCGCGTAGGAGGCTCTCGCTCCAGGTTTCAGCCGCTCCCCGGAAGACTTCCTTCGGTAGCCGGAGAAGGATGTCCTCTCGTAAGAAGGCTCGCACTACGGCATCGAGCACCTGGGCTCGCTGCCGCCAGTTCCATCCGCCCCCTTGACGAGTGACCTCAAAGATTAACTCACGCATACGTTGGCTTCGTTGCCGCTCTGTTTCGTCGATAAGCCCCAGGGCGTTTCCCAATGGCAGAAACAGGTTCGGGCCGGGAAAGCAAGGAGCTGTGAAAAAATAACTTGCCTGATTTGCCCGTTAGGAATATGATGCCGAAATGGCCAAACCCGCAAGGATCGCGACGGTGCGCTCGAAGTATCAATCACTCAAACCACATTTGGATGAGCGGGCCAGCCACTGCTGGGCGGCGTCCGAGGCTCTCGCCCTCGGTCACGGTGGGATTACCCTTGTTGCCGTTGCCACTGGCCTTGCCCCGCATACCATACGAGCCGGTATCACCGTAGTCCAGGCCCAAGCCCAGTCGCCTCAGCCTGAGATCCCTTTTCACCGCATTCGTCGGCTCGGTAGTGGCCGTCCGCCCCTGGCACAAACGGACCCAAGCCTTCGACAACACCTGCAAATTATCTTGGAGGCCAATACCAGGGGTGATCCCATGTCCCCGCTGTTGTGGACCTGCAAGAGTACCCGTAACCTTGCCGAAGAACTGGCCCGCCAAGGCCATCAGGTCAGTTAGCGGACGGTGGCGACGTTGCTTCACGAGTTGGGTTACAGCCTCCAGGCCAATCGCAAGACTCGGGTAACGACAGCCCACCCCGACCGCGATGCTCAATTTCAGCAAATCAATGCCCGGGTCCAGGCGTTCCAGGCTGACGGTCAACCCGTGGTCTCGGTAGATACGAAAAAGAAGGAATTGATCGAGGATTTCACGAACGGCGGTCGCGAATGGCGGCCGCAAGGATGTCCCGAAGAAGTACGGGCGAAGGATTTTCCCGACAAGGAGTTGGGCAAGGTGTCGCCCTAGTCCTTAAACAAGCGAGGTTTTCCGCCTCGAATCGCAGCGGAATGTCTCAGGCAATGTACGCATTCTGCCCCACACGGCCCTCGTTCGGGTAGTTTGTTTCTGCCCCATTATTGGTCGTCCCATGTCACACGCGCCTCTCTGCGGGGTCGCTCTTGGTGCCGTGGCGGATCGGGGCATCCGGACTCCGACTTCGTGGCTGCGGCCGTCAACAACGCAGCCCCGACACGAGCCGGAAGAAGATCGGTTGGTACGGGTTCCACGCCAACAACCGGTACACCAGCTTGCAGGTTGAGGACATGATCGGACTCGTGGAAGGGCAGGTGGATCTTGAGGAGGTGCAAGCGGTCGTCGATGGCGTCGATCAAGCCGAGGTGGCGTGCCAGCAGGTGAATGGCGCCGATACCGCCGTGGCTGAGGCCGCGATAGCGGTCGCTCAGTTGGTAATCGATGTTGCGTGCGCTGAACATGGGTTTGCTGCAGTCACCGAGCTTGGTTTTGTCGAGGCGGCGTTGGAGGCGGCGCTTGCGACGGGCCAGCTTTCGGGTTACAGTTGGTTTCACTCGAAATCCCTCGCGGTGTTCGGGTTTGGAAGGTTTGGCTACTCTTCAAACCCCGGAAACCGCTGGAGGATTTCGAGTTTTTCACGAATTCACGCGAAAGGGTCGAGGCGACTTCGCTTACTGAGGGCTAGCGCATAGTACGAGCGGCGGCAATCTCGCGAGGGATTACCGCCGCCCGGCCATCGGACTGCGCAGAGCATCGCGCGGTCAGTCACTCACGGGCTTCAGCGCAGACGCTCCTGTAGTTTTTTGGCGTCCCGAGCCTTCTTCCCTGCCGGAACCTTCGCCGACTTCGCGGCCTTTTTCCGCGGCGCCGCCTTCGGCGCGGCATGGTTCTTCCCGTTCGTCATGGGTCACCTTCCTCACGTGCCTCACCTGAATGCATTCTTTACGTCACCGAAACGTAAAGTCTGTAGTCGTATAGTATGAATTCGCTGACAGTGGAGTCAACCGGCTGGCCCGGATTTTTCCGCTGTCGGAGGCGCCATCCTTGCCTGATTCTAACGTCATGGTCCGTTTCGGGCGCAGGTTGCGGGAGGTCCGCCTTCAAAAAGGCGGGGTTTCGCAGGAAAAACTCGCCGAACTCGCCGGGTTGCACCGCACCTACGTCAGCAGCGTCGAGCGCGGCGAACGCAACATCTCGATTGTGAACATCGAGAAGTTGGCCAATGCCCTCGGCGTCACGCTGGCGGTATTGATGCCGTGATGGTCGGGAGAACGGGAAGGACGAGAAGTGTTCCGCGTCTGCCAATCCGATTGCTCTCCTTCACGGGTATTCCGACGAAGGCCCATCGTTTCAGCCGTGGAAAGACGAGTTTATCGAGAGGTTTCGGGCCGCCAACGTGCCGGAGCCGTCGATCCCCATCTGCAATTACATTTCGCGGAATAACGAGGTCACCATCAAGGACTTGGCGGAGGGGTTCGAACGCACGCTGCGGCAGTGTGCGGGTCTCCAGAAGGACCAGCCCTTCGACGCGATCGTCGTCGTCTGCGATCCCTTTCTGCCCTCGAAGCATGACGAGAACGTGACGTTCCTCTGGGCGAGCCACGAACTCGACCTGCGGATAGCGACCGTCTGCCTGCATCCGAAGGACTTTCGGAACCGCTACTTCACGCTCGCGTGTGAGGTCGCGCGTTACGGGATCGTGGCGTGGGCCGCCGCAGGGACTGTTAAAACGCGAGCCGACGGGCTGCAACAGGCAAAAAACAGTCAAGCGATTGAATTGCGTCACCTGTAACTCGTGAAACAGGAATCGTTTCCGTGGTTCTCCGAAAAAAACGAGAAAAGTGCGAACGAATTGCCCTTCCGAATCGTCTTACATACGGTAAGATTAACTTACATAGGGAGGGCGACATGAACGACGAGAGTGTGCTCGCTGAGTTGATCGCGATCTTGAAAGAGTGCCAGCAAGCCTTCGGTCACGATGACGGTGATTCGATCACCGGCGGAACCGTCCCGCATGGCGGCCTGAAGGGATTTCAGAGTGACGTGACGCCCACCATCGTGCGCCGACTCGCCCGCCGGTTAGGAGATCCGTTAGCGGATGACGTAGACCCGCAGAATATCTTCGCGTCCGCCGACAAGAAGAAGCTCACCGTGAAGGAAGCCGCCAAACGGTTCTCGGACCTGTACGGACCCAAGGGAGACAAATGATGAGCGACCAGAACGCGAAGAAGCTGATTGCCGCCAGCCGCCTTCGCGAGGCCCGGAGGATGGCCGGGCTGACGCAGGGCCAGGTGGCCAAGCAGATGAAGCTCCACCGACCAACCATCTCGGAGATCGAAGCCGGGAACCGATCGGTCACGGTGCAAGAGCTTGCGACGTTCGCCGAACTGTATGAAGTGGACGTGGCGTGGCTCGCCGGCGAGGGGGCTGAGAAGCTCGACCCCCATGACGACCGCGTGCAACTGGCGTTTCGCGACCTCGAAAAGCTCAGCGAAAAGGATCTCGATAAACTGATGACGGCGCTTGCGGCCATCAAGCAGAGGAGGAACGGCTGATGATCGCTTCGCGCGAAGACCTTGCCCGGCAAGCGCTGGCACGGACGGCAACCGTCCGAGATCGCTTCGATATCCCGATACACGCTGCGGTAAACGTGTTCGACCTGTGTGTCGCGCACTATCAGCCAAAGATCGTGGTGCGGTTTCAAGACATCAGCATGGAGGGCGTGTATCTGCGCGAACCGCGCCCGGAAATCTGGATCGGACTGCGGCCGCTCTTCCGACGTATGTACAACTGCGCCCATGAACTGGGGCACCACGAGTTCGGCCACGGATCCTCGTTCGACGAGCTGCAGACCGAGAGCGCTGCCGCCCCGCCGTTCGTCGCGAACGAGTATTTGGCGAACACGTTCGCAGTATACCTCCTGATGCCGCGCCTGGCGGTCACCCACGCGTTCAGTGTCCGGGGCTGGAAGTCCGAAGCGGCAACGCCCGCCCAGTGCTTCACCGTCGCGTGCAGTTTGGGAGTGGGGTATGAGACACTGGTCAAGCACCTTGCCTACGGGCTAAAACTCGTGGGCGGACACGTCTGCCGTACCCTCCTCGACACGGGGTTGCCCGCGATCCGGCGCGGGATGCTCGGGGCGCAAGCGAAGCCCCGTCTGACGGTCATCGACAGGCACTACACGCTGAAGACCGTTGACACCGAAGTCGGTGCGGCGCTTCTGCTGCCGCCCGGCACCGAGATGGAACACGCGAGAGTCGCGACGCCGGAGGACACGGCGCAAGGACGGTTGTTCCACATCCAGCGGCCGGGGATCGTTCGAGCCTACACGAAGGACGGGAAGTGGGCGGTGATGGTCCGCGCGATGCTGGACAAGTACGTCGGGCTGGCATGGTGCAGACACCTGGAACGGGAGGAGGGCGACGATGAGTAGTGTGGCATTCGGTTGTCGGGAAGAAACCGACTTGGCGACGGCGTGGGCGAACGCCTACCTGCAAATGCGGCAGGCGCCGGGGAGGGAGATCGCGCCGTTCGCGGTGAGCATTTCCGCACCGTCTGGGATCGTACCTCCCAATTCGCTCGACACGTGTTTAGAACAAGACGCCCAGGATTACCATTCGGTGGAGTTGGTCGCGTTCACGATTTTTCCCGACCGGATCTGGAAACTGTGCGGGGGTAGCCGGCCCGATTTTTATCGCGAGTCCATGCGCAACCTGCGCACATTCGCGAACTGGGAACCGACCAAGAACCGCGGTGGCATGTACTACGGTCGCCTGTTCGGATTTGGCCTGAACCACAAGACCGGCAAGAGTCTGGGACACGACGCCACAAAAGCACTCGACGCGACCGGCAACCAGATCGAGCACGTGATCCGCCAACTGACTAAGAGCGTCGAGAAGGGCAGGAGCGTCGCCCGGATGCAGCTGCAGGCCGCAACGTTCGACCCGTTTCGCGACCTGACCACGACGGCGCAGCCCTGTTTCCCGTGCTTGCAGCACATCGCGTTCAATACGGACATCGAACAGGGCACCCTCGCATTGAGTGCGTTCTATGCGACCCAGCAGTTGTACGTAAAAGCGTATGGGAATTGGCTCGGCCTGTGCCGGCTGGGGGCGTTCATCGCAGGGCAGTCGGGATTGAAGTTGACGCGCTTCACCTGCTTCGTCAACGTGCAGAAAATGGACAAGTCACCCAAGGAAGGGTCTGCGCGGACGGCGCTACTCCGAGAAGCGAAGCGCGCAGCAGGCCTCGCAGTCGCCCCGGATGAGGCGGTTGTCGCACATGCTTGACGATCGCGCGAAGAAGTCCAATCCAGTGTCGCTGTTTGACGCCGAACCGCGAAACCGGCGTAAGTGGCCGGAGGTCGCGCCACCCAACATCGCGCCGCTCACTCCGACGCCGGTGTACGACACCTACTGGCGGTTCGCCGCCGAACGTCAGGAGATCTTTTTCGCCCGCGCGCGCGGACAGCCCCCACCGTGGACCGACGACGAGATCCTCGCCGCATTCAAGTTCACGAACGCATATCGCGCCGCGGACCGCGTCAGTCAGTTCCTGATTCGGCGCGTGATCTACCGGGAAGACCTGCCAGCAACCAACGACGAAGTGTTCTTCCGCACGATGCTGTTCAAATTCTTTAACAAGATAGAGACGTGGGAGTTGCTCGAGCGCGAATGCGGCCCGCTGACGTGGGGCGAGTACGACTTCAAGCGGTACAACGGCGTTCTGACGAAGGCGATGTCGTCCGGGCAGCGCATCTACTCGGCCGCGTACATCATGCCGTCGGCCGGGACGTTCGGGTACGCCAGCAAGCACAGTAATCACTTCGCCCTCTTAGCGAAGATGATGGGCGACGGCCTCCCGAACAAGATCGCCGATGCGGGCCGCATGCAGCGGGGGTTCGATCTGCTTGTCGCCTATCCGTCGATCGGCGACTTCTTGGGGTACCAGTTCATCACGGACCTCAACTACAGCGAGCTCACGGCCTTCCGCGAGACCGAGTTCGTGGTTCCCGGACCTGGAGCACTCGATGGCATCAAGAAATGCTTTGCGGACACGGCCGGGCTCAACCCGGCCGAGGTCATCAGCTTTATGGCCGATCGACAGGATGCTGAGTTTCAGCGACTCGGGATCACGTTTCGGTCATTGTGGGGCAGGCCGTTACAATTGATTGATTGCCAGAACCTGTTCTGCGAGGTCGGCAAGTACGCCCGCCAGCGGCATCCGGACGTGAAGGGAGTCTCTGACCGGACGCGGATCAAGCAGAAGTTCCGCCCGCACCAGACCGCGATCGACTACTGGTTCCCGCCAAAATGGGGGCTCAACGAAAGGATCACCGGTCGGTAACCCGAACGGGACTTCCGAGGAGGTATCATGGACCTGCGCTCGTATCAGTCGGCCGCGTCCAAAACGGACTGCTTCCAAGCGGGCGGCAGCGCCGACCTCATGCTGCCCCTTCTCGGGTTGGCAGGCGAGGTCGGCGAACTCCAGAGCGAGTACAAGAAGGCGCTGCGTGACGGCGACGCGCCAGAACTGTTTCGGGACCGGTTCGCCGAGGAATTAGGTGACGTGCTGTGGTACGTGGCCAACCTCGCGACGAAGCTCGATTTCGACCTTAACCAGATCGCCGAACTCAACCTCCATAAGAGTCGCGAGCGATGGGGGCGGCGGTGCGGCCTTCTAGTGCCGCGGCCGGCTTTCGACGAGGGCTATCCGGAAGACGAGCGGCTACCGCGCCGCTTGCGAGTTCACCTGAAACCGGAGGAACTCACGGGCGGCCGGAATGTCGTGCAAGCGTACGTGGGCAGCTGCAAACTCGGTGACCACCTGACGGACAACGCCTACGTGAAAGACGGATACCAGTTCCACGACGCCTTCCACTACGCATTCGCGGCCGTCCTCGGCTGGTCGCCCATTACCCGGTGGCTGCTAAACCGGAAGCGGAAATCGCGGCCCGAAGTAGACGAAGTAGAGGATGGGGCGCGCGCGAAAGCGGCCGAGGAGGGCATTTCGCTCTTTGTGTTCAGTCACGCGAAGGAATACAACTGGCTGGAGGGCAAGGCCAGCGTCAGCTCCGAGATGTTACGGTCCATTAAGTGGATGGCAAGCGGGCTGGAGGCAGCGAAGTGTTCCACGGGAGAGTGGGGAGATGCGATCATTCAAGGGTTCGCCGCGTGGCGCGTCATCGAGCGCAACCACGGCGGCGTCCTATCACTGGACTTGGATCAACGGAAGATTACTGCGTCGCCGCCGGAATGAGCGTCTCTTCAAGCCTTGACGGCAATCGCGCTCGCGAACGCGACTGCTTCTGTGTGGCTGATGCTGATGAACCAGCGCCCGACTCCGAGTTTCTCTGCGGCCTCCTTCGCCGCACGCCGGAGGCGAACCTCCGGACCACCATCGGGAAGCCGAACGATTTCCACCTGACGCCATGCGATGCCGCCAGTGAATCCAGTCCCGAGGCAGGGCCTACGCATTACAGCTTACCCAACTTCCGATTGATTCCGAGGGGCTGAGCCGATGAGCCAGTTGCAGCGGGAAAGCTGAGGGTCTATAATGCCCCCTAAACACTAACACCTTGAAGACCTGGGGAAAAACGGGAGTGACAACGCGTTGTCAGTATTCTCTTTTCCGCGTCCTTTATTATTGTATTTCGCGTCATTTTCCATAACTCCTTGTCAGTCCTTGAGTTCGTGGTGCGTTTGCCCTGAGTCCCGAGGGCCTTGACCACTGCTTCCTTCGCCGCCAGGCGACCCGCGAAAAACGGGACGCGTTCCTCCGGGAGACACGCCGTCTCACGTTCCTCGGCCGTAAATGTGCTGAGCAGGAAATCTTCCTCCATGTTGGTGAGGAGTATTTTCACCCGACCGAGATCCGCAACATCGATTCCGTAGCCCAAGATCATCCATCGCTCCGCTTGTTCGAGGCACTGCGAGAATCGTCGGCATTCCCGGCGACAATGAAGCCTTAACCTGCTCACACATGCGGACGCCTGCCGACACAGAACCTGTTTTAGGAATAGTGATCGCTATCGGCTTGCATCCGAACGGCCCAGTTGTAGATCGTCGCGAAGAAGGAGGATAACCATGGCATTCTGGAGTGACAAGACAGTGAAAGAAAAGGGAGCAGAGCTCATCTCCCCATACCGTGAGGAACGCGTTCGGCACGGAGCATACGAATTGAGCGTCGGTGCGGAGGCATACATCACGTCGAAAGATGGCAAAAAATCGAAGGTGACGGCGGATAGCCCCATCACGATCCCGCCTGGTCAGTTCGGCCTGCTCATTACGAGAGAGGTCGTTACGGTTCCCAAGAACGCAATCGCCTTTATCTCGATCCACGCAGGCACGAAATTCCGAGGGTTAGTAAACGTCTCCGGGTTTCATGTCGATCCGGGCTACAACGACACATTGATGTTTTCGGTCTACAATGCCGGCAGTCAGAACATCGTCTTGGATTACGATCAGGCTGTCTTCTTGATCTAGTACGCCGATCTCGATAGCGTTTCCGAGCATCCTTACCCGGCGAGGGAAAGGGAACCTCGAGTCATCAGCGCAGACGACATGATGAAAATCCAGGGCGAAGTGGCATCCCCTGCGGAGCTCAAGAAACAACTCGAGGACCTCAAGCAAGAGCTTCGCAACCAAGTTGTCGAACTGAAGTCCGACGTAGCAACAAAATTTCATACTGTGGAACAGAGTCAGCTCATTATCCGGTGGTTACTAACGGTATTAGTGACAGCACTGATATCGATCGGTGCGCCGCTGTACATCAGGGCGTTGGTCGAAAGTGCGAAGGAAGGAAAAAGCACTAACCCCCCGACGATCCAAAGCCCCAATC
>JBBQPD010000055.1:0-13801 GCA_038331535.1 Gemmatales bacterium
TCCATTTCGGTCGCGGCTCGTTTTGTCAGGGAGCGCTGGGGAACGCTCCCTGACGGTCGCGGATCGTTTTGTAAGGGAGCGCTGGGGAACGCTCCCTGACGGTCGCGGCTCGTTTTGTCAGGGAGCGCTGGGGAACGCTCCCTGACGGTCGCGGCTCGTTTTGGGACAGAGTTTCACACCAATTCCGCGATCGGCTTGCTGCCGTCGATCATCGGCACCGGCCGGCCGCTCTGGTCCTTGTATTGCAACTCCTGTGGCATACCCAGGACATGGAACACCGTCGCCATCAGGTGCTGCGGCGTGATCGGCGTCGTCTTCGGCACCTCGGCGCGCGAGTTCGACTCGCCGACGACCTGGCCCATCTACAGTCCGCCGCCAGCGAGTGCCAGCGTCGAGAGCGGCGCCCAGTGGTCGCGGCCGGCGCCGCCGTTGATACGCGGCGTGCGCCCGAACTCACCGGTGATGACCAGCAGGATGTCCTGGTCCAGACCGCGTTCCGCCGTGTCGCGCACGAACGCCGAGACCGCCCGGTCCACCTGGGGACCGAGTTGCTTCATGCCCATCGCCACGTTGCCGTGCATGTCCCAGCCGCCGAAGTGGAGCGTGACGAAGCCGACGCCCGATTCACACAGCCGGCGGGCCAGCAGCAGCTGTTCGCCCAGTCCCTTGCCGTAGGTGTCGCGGGTGCGCGGGTCTTCGCGAGTCACATCGAACGCCTCGCGCGCCCGGCTCAGGATCAGGTCGAACGCTTGAGTCTCGAAACTGTCGAGACCCGATACCAGGCCGCTGCGGTCGAGGTCGCGGTTGAACTTGTCGAAGCCCTGGAGCAGCTTGCGGCGGTCGCCCAGCTGTTCGAGCGCCACCTTCAGGTTCATGTTCGTGCGGGCGTTGCCGCCGACGTCAAAGGGGGCGTAGGGAGAACCGAGCCAGGCCGGCCCGTCGCCGAGGGTGCCGCCCATGCGAACGTAGGTCGGCAGGCCAGTGGCCGCGTTATTCGGCCCGCGGTGGCGGGCGAGGATGGAGCCGAAGCCGGGCTTGATCGCCGCCTGCCCGTTGTCGGCGGGCGGGAAGTCGTAACCGGTCATGACCCAGTGCGTGCCGCCGCCGTGGCCGCTGTTGCGGTGCGCGAACGAACGCACGAAGGCCATCTTGTCGGCGACCTTGGCCATCTCCGGAAAGACGCCGCCCAGCTCGATGCCGGAGACGTTGGTCGGGACGGCGCCGACGGTCGAGCGGAACTCGACGGGCGCGGTCATCTTGGGATCGAAGGTTTCGACGTGGGTCGGACCGCCGCCGAGCCAGAGCCAGACGACGGAAGTGTTGCGCGTCGGCTGGCCGGTGGCGGCCGCCGCTGCAGCACGGGCACGCAACAAATCGGACAGGGCCATGCCGCCGAGTCCGAGCGCGCCGACTTTGAGGAAGTCTCGACGGCTACCGCCGTCGCAGTTGGTCCCGTTGCGGGACGCGAGCAGGTTCAACATCTCTCTCACTCCTTCTGCATTCCCGCGCGACCAGTCGCCGACGGCCCGAAGGTGGGACAGGGCTGGCGACAGGCGGCAGGCCCCCCGTGGGAGGGAGAACTTCCCAAAGCGTAAGCGGTAACCGTGGCTGCGTCAATTGAAATGTGAAGCTAAGCAACCGTCTCCAACGACTACTGGAAGATTACCGGCACGTCATCTTTTTGCGCTACCGCGACCAGCTCTCGTTCGACGAGATAAGCCGACGGCTCGGTCGCTCCGCCGAGTCGGCGCGTAAACTGTGCTGGTGTGCCCTGGAAGCGATGCAGCAGCTGGAATATCCGCTATGACTCCCGAGCCGAGCGAACTGCCGGAGCGTTGGCTGGAATTGGCGGCGGAGACCGCGAAGCCCCAAACGGCAATAGGCATTTTTTTCTCGCTCCGAATTTTGCTTGACAGGCTGAGGCGGGCGGAAGAGACTCATCTCTGATTAATAATCGGAGTGATATGCGACGACCTTTCCTAAGGGCTGACGGATAAAACCGGTTCGGATCCCGGCAGGTCTTGCCATGATCGACATCGCCGTGACCCTCCGGCTCCTCGCCAAAGTGGTTGGGATCTGGATAGCATTCAGGACCACCGCCTGGCTCACCTGAGTCGACGAGCGGAAGGTGTCAGGAACCTTTTTGCGGCGGTTGTGAAAAAGGTTCCTGACACATTTTCTTCACCGAGTTGACGACGAGAAAACAGTGTCCCATCCAGGACGCACGCAAGCCTTTGATTACAATGGAACCACCGTCGCATGCGCTTGTGCCGAATCAACCGAGGACCGCTGATGCTCCGCACCGTCCCCAACTTTGCGTTCCTGGCCAGCTTCATGTGTTTGGCTGGCGAGCCTACACCGACACCACGAATGATCGCCAGGCCCGAGGCCTTCAAAACACTGGTCAACCCCGACTGTTCGCACTGCCGGGACGAGGCCAAACGGCGGGCCAAGGAATTGCGTGACGACGACCGCGTCCTGTGTTGGGTGCGCGACACCAAGGGGAACTACGACGGCGGCGCCATCCCCTACCGCTTCTTCCTCAACCCCTACCGGGTCATCAGCGACAGCTACGGCGTCTTCGTTTACGACCCGGACGCCGGCTACGCGCGCGGCTTCGCACCCTCCTATGACTTCACCTTTCACGGCTGGCGGAACGGCGTTATGGTCATGAAGCACAAGGACGGCACGCTCTATTCCTGCCTGACGGGCCTGGCATTCGCTGGCCCCCAGAAGGGGACGCGCCTGCGGCCGGTGCCGACGCTGGTCAGCGACTGGGGCTTCTGGCTGAAGCACTACCCCGGCAGCGTCGCCTACCAGATGTACGACAAGTATCAGCCGGTTGAACTGCCGGCCTCCGTGAACGAGGACTCGAAGAAGACTCGGCCAGTACCCGATGGCCGGCTGCCCCCCGAGGCAACGGTACTCGGCGTGGTCGCGGGGACCGAGGCACGGGCCTTCCCGCTCGACGTGCTCGCCAAACAGGGGCTGATCGACGGCCGCCTGGGAGACAGGCCCTACCTCGTGGTGTGGGAAGGTGCGACGAAAACGGCCGCCGCCTACCGGCCGGTCGCAGCACCGCCCGCGAAGGTGAAAGGCGAGTCACGGAAGTTGACCTTCTTCCGGGATGACAAGTCGGAGGAGAAGCCTCTGACAGATCGGGAGACGGGGTCGCGCTGGGACGTCACCGGGCGGGCGTATGAGGGTGAACTGAAAGGTTGGACTCTGGAATGGCTGGACGCCGTGCAGGTGAAGTGGTTCGCCTGGGCGGCGGAATACCCCGAGACTTCGATCTACCGAGCCAAGGAGTGACCGCGATGCGAGCTGAATACCTATTGCCCTCACGGAGTAATAGTCTGTGGGCCGTCGCGGTGGCAATCGGCTTGGGCCTCGGCACGGCTCACGGGGTTGCGAGGGCAGAAGAGAAGCCGTTCGAGGCGGTGCTTACGACTCCCGCTGCCGTCAGCGCCGACACGGTGGCCGGCTGGAAGAAGGAGGGGTTCTCGGCGGTCGCCGTCGTTCTGGATGACGGCGATGAGGCTCCTGCGCTCCAAAAGGCCGCGAAGGTCGTGGCGGATCACTCCCTGGGCTTGTACTACTGGGTCGAGGTCGGGCGAAACCCGGCCCTGGCTCGCGAGCACCCGGAGTGGATGGCTTCCCTGGGCAGTCACGATGACTGGCGGAAAGGATTTCCCAGGGTCCGACTCCTGGAGAAGGGGGAAGTTGCGAAGGCGTGGCCGTGGGTTCCGATTACCAGTCAGGAGGCGTTCGACGCCCACCGCCTACGAATCGATCGGCTCCTGGCCCGCGTCCCGGACGGGTATCGCGGGGTACTCCTCAACGACCTGCAAGGAGGGCCGGCGTCGTGCGGCTGTGGCAACCTCCAGTGCCGCTGGGCGACCGATTACGGCGTGCCGTCCACCGCTACCAAGCTGGCCGGGGCGGATATCGCCGCCCGGTTCGTATCCGAGGTCGGGAAGTCATTAAAGGGCAAGGAAGTTATCCCCGTCTGGACAACCGAGTGCGCAGAGGAGGATTTGCCGATTGACAAACTGCCGAAGGGGAGCTGGAGCACCGGTTACTGCGGCGGTGTGCCCTGCCTGGCCACCTGTCGCAAGCGGTTCACCGAGCAGTGGACGGCATTGCACGCGGACCGGCGCGGTCCGACCGGACTTCTGCTGCTACACAAGGAGTTCGGACGCGACCGCAAGGAGTACGGCGGACCGGCGAGTTGGATGAAGTCCTGCGTGGACTACGTTGAGAAGCAGGGCGTCAAGCCCATCCCGCGGCGGCGGCTTTGGCTGGTCGTCCAGGGCTACGGCATGACTGCCGACGAGGAAGCCGCCGTCCGCCGCGAGGCCGTGAAAATCGGCGCGGCTGCCGTTTTGGTCGCTCGTACTCCCATTGACCAGACTTACGAGCCTCGGATCGTAAAGGTCAAACCAGTCCCGTGAGCGGGCGTCGCCATTTCCCCGAAAGAACGCTCAATAGCCTGTTCTTCCTCTAAGGCGGATCACCGAATTGGCAGGTCCGGTTTTGTATTTACCCCGAAGGGGTAAATACAAAACCGGACCTGCCAAGCAAGTTACTCCGCCTAAAATCAAAGCATGAGTGCCAACGGGAACATGCTCGGGATCACGCCGGAACTGCTCGCCGAGTGGGTCAACGATGCCCGGCAACGAACGCTCGACCTGATCGTTGACCTGCACGACGAGCAACTTCTCGGCCCGCGTTTGCCCATCGTCAATCCGCTGTTGTGGGAGATCGGCCACGTGGCGTGGTTCGCCGAGTATTGGATCCTGCGCCACGCAGGACAGTGGCCGCCGTTACGTGCCGATGCCGACGCTCTCTACGATTCATCTGCCGTGGCGCATTCGACGCGCTGGGATCTGCCGTTGCTGTCGCTTACCGCCACGCTGGATTATCTTCGTCAAGTACAACAGGGCGTGCTGGATGTGCTTGACCGCGGGCCGAAGCCGCAGGAATGCTACTTCGTCCTGCTGGCGATATTCCATGAAGACATGCATGGCGAAGCGTTCCTTTACTCCCGACAGACGCTCGGTTACCCCCGACCGTCCTTGACAACGCCCGTGCGTGACACCGCTCAACTCACTCTCGTGGATGGGGGAGCCTGGCCCGGCGACGTCCACGTGCCCGGCGGCACTTTCTCGCTTGGGGCCACGCCGGACGAGCCATTCATCTTCGATAACGAGAAGTGGGCGCACCCCGTGCCGCTGCGGCCGTTCGCTATCGCGCGGGCGCCGGTGACACAGGCCGAGTTCGCGGCGTTCGTGGAAGCCGACGGTTACCGCCGTCCGGAGTTATGGAGTACCGCCGGCTGGCACTGGAGGCAGACGGCAGAGGCCGAGCAGCCGCTGCATTGGCAGCGTCAGGCGAATGGGTGGTTGCGGCGCGACTTCGATCGCTGGCTGCCGCTGGAGCCGCACCGACCCGTTGTCCACGTGAACTATTATGAGGCCGAAGCCTACTGCCAGTGGGCGCGCCGCCGCCTGCCGACCGAAGCCGAGTGGGAGGCTGCTGCGGCTAGTGGTCACGACTTGGCCGGACCGAAACGCCGCTACCCTTGGGGAGACACCTACCCGGACTCCGCGCTCGCCCAACTGGACAGTCACTCCTTGGGCTGCCGCGACGTGGCAGCGCTGCCGGCCGGGGACAGCGCCCGCGGTTGTAGACAGATGATCGGCAACGTCTGGGAGTGGACTGCGGACGACTTCGAGCCGTATCCCGGCTTCACGCCGGACCCTTATCGAGACTATTCGCAGCCGTGGTTTGCCACGCACAAAGTACTGCGCGGCGGCGCCTGGATGACACGGGCACGCCTACTGCGAAACACCTGGCGCAACTTCTACCGACCGGACCGGCGCGACGTCTGGGCCGGCTTCCGCACCTGTGCTCTGCAATCATGAAAATCTGCCTGGTGACGCCAGCGCCCGCCGGTTCGCGGAAGGGCAACCGAGTGACGGCGCTGCGTTGGGCGCGCTTCCTGCGTGAGTTGGGGCATCGCGTAAGCGTCGCCGTGGAGTATCGCGGCCAGCGCTGCGACCTGCTGATTGCCCTGCACGCTTGCAAGAGCTATCTCTCGATCCGCCGATTCCGCGCCGAACGTCCCAACGATCCGCTGGTGCTTTGCCTCACAGGTACCGATCTCTACGGCGAATTTCGCAGTCGGCCGGAAACCCTGGAGTCGTTGGAGTTGGCCACGCGCCTGGTCGTCCTTCAGCCGCTCGGCCTCGACGAGTTATCGCAACAACACCGCTCTAAAGGCCGCGTGATTTACCAGTCGGTGCCGACGCCGGCCGTCACCGCGGCGCCGCGCCGCGACGTGTTCGAGGTCTGCGTGCTCGGGCATTTGCGGCCGGTCAAGGATCCTCTTCGTACCGCCTGGGCCGCCCGGCTGCTCCCTGCGTCGTCGCGCGTGCGTGTGTTGCAAGTCGGCGGCGCCCTCAGCGACGACCTGGCCGAACAGGCCCGAGTCGAGGAAGCCAGCAATCCGCGCTATCGCTGGCTCGGCGAACGGTCGCGCGGCCAGGCGCTGCGCCTGCTGTCCCGCTGCCGACTGTTGTCGCTGACGTCGGAGCTGGAAGGCGGAGCCAACGTCATCTCCGAGGCGCTGGCACTGGGGGTTCCGGTTGTGTCGTCACGCATTGCTGGCTCGCTCGGCCTGCTCGGCACGGACTATCCCGGCTATTTCCCGTTCGGTGATACGCAGGCACTGGCCGAACTCTTACTGCGCGCCGAAACGGATACCACTTTCTATCAAGCCTTGTGTACAGAGTGTGCCCAGCGGAAGTCGTTGTTCGACCCTGCCTGCGAAAGGCAGAGTTGGCATGAATTGCTGTGTGAATTGTTCCCGAACCCGGAGGCAATTTGAAGCGAAATCGCTGTGCCGCTCACTGGCATCTGGTCGTACACATCAACTACGACCCCGGCCCGAATTGCTGGTGGACATGCTGACCCGGCTCGCCACTCATCAGGCCGGAGACGCCCACGGAGGGATCGAGGTGCAGTTGCTGGCAGTCGGACCACGGCAAGACGCTCACGTCGGCGCCGGTGTCAGGGATGACCCGATCCAGAACTACCCCCGCAGAGCCGCTCACGGAGCGGAACTCGGCGCTGAGCAGCGCCAACGCTTGGCCGGGGTAGGTAGGGTCGTAGGCGAAGGCGGCGCGGCGGATGCGATACGGTTCGTCTTCGCGCCCGACGCAGATCACAAACGGATGTCGCTCAACCACCCCGGGCGTGTGGAGCACCTCGAGCGAGGTCTTGCAGGCGGCGAGGACAGCCCCGTCGGCGAAGGCGACCCACTGTCCCTCCTATTGCCCGAGGAGTTGGTCGCGGCCCGCCCAATAGGCCGCCTCGTTCGCGCGCCAGTCGGGATGAATCTGGCGGGCGATCTCGGGCGGCAGCTGGTCGGCAAGGCTCTTCATGGGGCAGCTCGGGGGGACCACATCCTTGCGCCATTCTACGCCAACCCTGCACGGCCGTCGATCCACCGGATCGAGAAAGGATTAATAAACACGGCAGCTCAGTGAAGGGATTTTTGTACAAACCCCACATACCAGGGGACGCAGCTCCATTGACAACAAAGTGTCAATGGAGCTGCGTCCCCTTTCTCTTCTCCATTTAGCCTGGTTGGATTGGGTAACGGGGCGAGGCGCTGGCGATTTTTTTGTAAGCGATCTGGCTTTGTAGCGCCCCCGGTGACCTATAAATTACCACAAGGACACCAGAGGAGGGACTGTCCATGTTGTTCTGGAACACGGCGCTTCTTTGGATATCTGCAACCAGATAGTCCACGCCAGTTCCGCCCTGAATTAATAACGCGCCATAACCGCTCCCCGGATCCACCGTGACGCTGAAAAAGTTAATGCCATTGCCGGCATACACGCCAGTTGCTGTCGCAACGGCCTTGGACGAAACCTTGAAGGATTGATTGTCACCCTGTGAGCCATAGACGGTCAGCGCCGTCATGCCCGAATAGAAGCAGGCAGCCGCGCCGGACCGACTCAACTCATTGGCCGTGAGTTCGTAGGTGCGCTGGGCTGTTTCGCCTTGATCGCTAAGGGTCAGATTCTCGGTGCCGCCACCGCCAGCGAAGGATACGAAACCAAGAATGCCGCTTAGCGAATTGGCGGTGCTTCCGACCACGAAGAAGCCACGGTCGCTGGCGTTGGAGCCCTCAGTGATCTCGGTTAGGCTGGCGGTCGCGGTTGCCCTAATGACAACGAGATCGGTGCCACCGTAGCCGTCGAAGTGGACGCCACTTGCGGCGCCGGTGCCGTAAAGCGACATCTGGTCAGAGCCGCTGTTGCCATGAACCAGCAGCATACTACCGGCGCCCGTCGAGGTGACGTTGACCGCGCTACCTGCCATCGCGGCGTAGATGAGCAGTGTGCCGGCAGCAGCCGTTGTCGTCACGTTGAAGATGTCGAAGCCGAAGCTATAAAGCGTCGTCGCGGCTGCGGGCGTGCTCTCCACGTTCACCGTATCGCCGCCTGGCGCGAAGAACGCGTTTAACGTCTCCACGTTCTTGAGGGTAATCAGGCCGGTGCCTGCACGCTGTACGGTGTTGGCCGTCAGCCTGTACGTACCTGAGTTCGCGTCAAGGTAGTCGATTACCTGCACCACATCGCCGACCGGCAGTGTGCTGTTCATGGTGGTTCCGTTGACACCGATCGATTGGGTGACGGTCGGCGTCGCTTCGTTGCCGCCGCCGTCGATATTGATAGCACTCTGAATGGCGGCGAGCGAATTGGAGGACGCTCCGATGTTAAAGATGTCGTTGCTGGCGCCGCCAGTCAGGTTCAGAGTTGTTACCCCCGTGTAGCTGATATTCTGTTCGCCATTCACGCTGAAGGACGTACCGTTAACATTAAAGGTATTAATGCGGCTTAACGAGTTGTTCGAGGCAGTACCAGTCACGTTGACAGTGGAGACGCCGGTGATGGTCCCCCCGAACGTGCTGCCACTGTAGAAGTCGGTCAGGCTGAGCGTCGTAGTGCCGCCGCCGGCGGTCAAGCCCGTTGTGAAGCCGGTAATGACGAGATCATCCAGGGTCACCGTCGCACCCGTGACGGCAATGCCGGTGCCGCTGGTACCCGAGATCGTAGTGGTGGGAGGGCTGGCAGGCGAACTGGCACCTTCGAGGGTGAGGGACTTGTTGATCGTCACGTTTTCGGCGTAGATCCCGGCATCAGCCAGGAGCGTGTCGCCCGGATTGGCGGCATTAACGGCCGCCTGAATCGTGCTAAAGACGCTAGACGTAGTCAGGTCATGGACGGCGGGTGCGAGGCGCTGTTCAAGGTATTCGAGTCGCAGGATCGTACAGCGCGCGGCCGGGCGCGAGCATTTCCGCGCCCTGTTTGGACGACTCCGGGGGCGAGTTAGCATTTCCGTCAGCCATCCAAGCCAGGAAAATGAACGCACGAAACATCCTCCAGCGAGGCGATAACTATCTACAGCCTCCCCCAGACCACCTAGCACCCGCCAATTAACTGTGCGCGAGATGCTCACCTCAGTGGCAGAGAAGGGCCAGAAAATAGCGTCAGAAAAGGGGCCGCATTTCAAGTAATACTACCTGCGACATTCGCATTAATGGAAATGCGCTCCCTTCGCGGTCAGAGTAGCTTTCGGTCCGATCTTCAAGACCGTATTACGCACTTCTTTTCCAGGTGCCTAAACCAGAGGCAAAGGTCGCGAATAAGTCTCCGCCGTCGTAGCCGGCCATCAGAGTAACGCTAGTTCCACAGAGAGTGTACCATGACGTACCTACAGAGCGCTGCTCCTCAGAGAGACCAGCGACGGTCGAAAAGCTCGCGCAAAAGTCCCCGGCAGTGTCGGTCGTCATCACAGTCGCCGTAAGCGAGGTGATCTGGTTGAAGTTGCTGCTAGTAGTAAGCTTCTCCCACGTGCCTCCGAGACCCGGGAAGACGGCGAAAACGTTTCCGGCCCTGTCGACCGTCATCAGGGTGGCACTGCTAGAAAAAATCGAAGTGAACGAGCCGCCTGGGGCTTTCTCCCAGATGCCTGCAAGACCAGGGAAGACCGCAAAAACGTCCCCCGCGCCGTCTACCGCTAATAGGGACGTAGAACTGGTAAAGATCGAAGTGAACGAGCCGCCCGGGGCTTTCTCATAGATGCCTGCAATCCCTGGGAAGACCGCAAAAATGTCTCCCGAGTTGTCCACCGCTAGTAGAGAAGCATTGCTGGTAAAAACCTGAGTCCAAGTCGTGTTATTAGCGACACGCTCCCAGATACCTGCTGTGCCGGTCGAGAAGCTCGCGAATAGGTTGCCGCTACTGTCCGCCACCATCGCAGTAGCGGTAAGTGAAGTGACCTCGCTCCAGTGTACCAGATCAGGGACAAGCAGTTGCGCGTTCGGGGTACCGACTCCGGTAACCAAGTCATACCCCGTTGCCGCCGAAATCGATCCATTATTGCCCGTCGTGATGTCGTGAAAACTGCCATACTGGGAGATTGTGTAGATTTCCGGAAGCGTCTGGCTTGGGCCATCGAGCGAGTGCAAACCAGCTGCGATACGGCCCTGGTCCGCGATAACGATCAAGCCGGCCCAGGCCGGAGCTGCAAGGCTCGTCCCGCCAGTCCTTATCCAAGGATTACTCAAACCGCCGTTGTAACTATCGTAAACTGCCACGCCCGTGCCGGGATCGGCGTCAAACGCCACATCCGGGGTTCCGCGATAGGCACCGACCGCCGCGCTCACAGGGTTCTGGTAGCCAGGCCGCGACTCGAGGGTACTTATCCCGCCGCCGGTCGCCTCCGTGGAATTAGTATACCACGTAGTTTCGCTTTGATAATTACCACTGGTGCCGTTCAGAGTTAGCGACGTGCCGCCGACCGATAGGACGTTCGGGGACGCGGCGGGATACTGGGTGCCCACAGAATCGCCTGCGGACGCAACGAAGGTCACTCCATCGGACTCCATGCTGGAACTCCCGCGACATCGTCCCAGAGATAATTGGGAACCATCGTGGTCGGCACGATGCGCGCCTCGAGGTACTCCAGTTCGAGTCTCCGCACGGGCAGCGGGCTACGCACGTTCCCGAGCCGAGGCCGGTGGGAAAAGAGTCGGGTCAACACGGTGCGGATGCTGCGGATCATGGAGAGTCTTGTCAGATAGGAATACAGATTGGGATGAGAAAACCTGGCTCGGCGACACACGTCTCGCCGAACGCGGCGGTTGTAGAAACACGAAACTGACGGCCGCCAGTTGTAACCAAAGCAGATTACATGAGTGAGGTGGATGGGCGGAGCTTTCCCATTGACGCGTAATGATCGAACGACTGATGAAAGGGCATCAGGGCACTCCGGGGAGATACAATTCTATAGGCGATTGACCGCCGAACTACGTCAACTTACTCTGATTAGAAGTTAAATCGAAACTCTGCGGCATATTGTATTCCCCGTCTGCGTTAAAGTCAAGTGAAATGTGCGCGGAAAATGAAGGAGGAGGGGCACACAAAGGCGTCGGGAGTCGATTCCGTTCGCGGACGCAATCGACTCCCCAACCTTTTATCGCGTTTAATGCCGACGCGTTTGCGATTCCCGGAGGTGTTCAGGCGGTGGGGATGTTTTCCCAGAGATCGGCCGGAAGAAAGCGCGAAAGGTGTCCGACGTTTGTTGTGGCGACAATCATGTTCGGATCGCCGAGGGACAGAGCTTGTGCGGCAAGGATCACGTCGGCGTCGAGGTGCTTGTCTCCCGCCGTCGGTTGGCCCTGGCGACGGGCCTGCGCCCATAACTCTGCCGCACGGCGCAGGACCGGTGTTTCGAGTGGCAAATACTCCAGTCGAGTTGCCAACCGATCGAGTGCTCGCAAGCTTCTGACCATGCCTCTCAGGAGGAACTCGCGGCGAAGTTCGTAATCGGCGATTTCGGGAAGGAAAACGCGGCCGCCGCCGGCGAGGATGGCGTCCATCCAGGCCCGGCAGGCGAGTACTCGGGGAGTTCGCGGCGGGCCGGTCAGGATGCCGAGGGGGCCGGCGTCGAGTACAACGGCGCTACTCACCAGCTGATCTCTTTCATTTCCGGGGGAAACAGCTTGCGGTCTCCGAGCCGATCCGCATCGATCGCCCGGAAAACGGCGTCCGGATCGGACGTTTCTTGTGCTTCGGCGTCATCCTGCGCCCACCCAGCGCGAAGCTCGGCGAGTACACGCGCCCGGCGTTCTTCCTCTCTCTGCGGAGAGAACGGGGGTAAGTTCTGGTCCAGCAAGCGGCAAAGGAACTCTTCGGGCTTGATCCTCTCGGCCTCGGCGAATTGCCGAAGGCGGAGAAATAGCTCTTCCGGCATTTGGAATGACATCGGCATGTTCATACAGTCCCTCCTCGTGGATGAGGACGAGCGTTGCCACCGCGATTATACCCTCTCACGGGCGAATCCGCACCAAACGCAAGCGGCGCTAGCAGCATTGCAAATGTCCGCCGTGGCCGTCAGGACGACGGTCGGCCGGACCTTGCGGATTCCGTTGGCGTCCTGTAACGCAGCCCAGACGACGCTGCCCAATTGAGGGAGGCGGGCCGTCGAGAAAATCAAAGGGGACATTCATCTTTTTGCTTGCAGGTTGGCGGCGGAATAAAGATGAATGTTCCCTTTGATTTTCCTGTCCGTGGTTCTCCCCGTTTTGCAAGGTAGGGCCGAACGTCGCCGGTTGCAAGCGAAAACCACCCTCCGAAACGGAAAACCGCAATCAACCGGCGATTTCCCCGCGCAAGTTGCTCTCCACCCATCGTACCGGCCTGCGGTAGCCTCCGGGATAACTGTCGCCCGAAACCTTCTACCGTGAGGCTCACCATGAACAGCGCCGCCGCCACGAATCGCACGCACCACTACGTCTGCCCGCCGGAACTGTTGCCCGAACTGGCACTCATCCCGGGCGAAGAACCGGCTGTCTGGGACAAGTTCCGCGTCGAGATGCTCGCCACGCTCGACCCCGGTTCGTTCATCGAGCATGAACTGGCCGAGCGCATCGCCTTGCAAATGTGGCGCTTCCGCCGGGCTAGCCGCTACGAGGCCGACGTCGCCACCGATGAGTGCCAGAGCGTGCGCACGCTGACCATCGTCAACGCTGGCTACCTGGAGCCGGACGAACCCGTATCGAAAGCGCTGCTGCAACTGGTGCAGGAGATCGAGGAACACACCATCACGCTGGCCCAGATGCAGGCGGCCCGCGAGCTGCTGCGCCAGCTGCCGAATCTGACCAACGCCGCGCCGCTCGATCTTCATGCGGTGGTGACGTTGACGGCAATGGTCGGCGTCAAGGATCCCGCCCAGATTCCGAAGCCGCAGACTGCGGGCGTGGTGCGCCGTTGCCTGGCCGACTGGTCGCGGCGTTCGATCCCCGAAGCGCTCAAGTGGGCCAGCGCCATCGGCGACGAGAAGTGCAAGGAGATGGCGGCGCGGCTGGCGGGCATGAACGGTCGGCGGCAGAAGTTGCTGGAGGACATGCGCCACGTCCTGGACGCGCGGCAGCGCGATCGGACGCTGTTGCCCAAACCGGCGCTGGAGCGGGCGCTGCGCTACGAAGCGCATGTCAGCCGGCAGCTCACGCAGGCGCTGACGCTGCTGAAGGAGTTCAAGGCCGAGCGGCTGGGCAGGGAGGAGCACGCGCTCCGCGCGTGCTGCCCGCCACCGCCGACGGCAGCAGAAGACGGCACGCGCGGAGCGAGTGCCCCACCCGCGGCGGACGAGGACAGTTCGTTTCGTAATTTCGAGGATGCGCCGCCGCCAGTGTCGGCGAGCGCGGGTTCGTTCGGTAATC
>JBBQPD010000056.1:0-13645 GCA_038331535.1 Gemmatales bacterium
ACGGCGTCATCGCCCCCATCGGCGGCGATGACGGTCGCCACGATCAACGTCATGAACGGCAGCAGCATGTAGTAGTACTGGTACTGCGCCGGCGTCGGCCCCCAGGCGCCGACCAGCAACGCCGCCAGCAGGCCGCCAAGCAGCAACAGCGCGTCGCCGTGCGCCGAGCGCAATAGCCGGGTTCGATACGCCCGCCACAGGGCGAAAGCGAACAGTCCGAGAAGGGCGGCATTGGCGGGATCGGCGAGAAAGGTCTGGAAGAAGTGCCGCACCTTGAGCGGCATCCCCATGTTCGGGCTGCGGACGGTAACCGAATACATCGTGTTCAGGCTGGCGTAGGTGACGTTGCCGAAGAAGAAGCGGTCAGGCGCTCGGCCCCAGTTGAGCCAAACCGGCCAGAAGGCGACGACAGCGGCGGCGGTAGCCCCTGCCAGTCCCAGGACGCGCCGTCCGCGCGTCATCTCCGGCCGGCCGCGCAGCAGCGACACGGCGAACGGGACGAAGGCCAGCGCGAAACTAAGACGGATGCCGACGGCGCAGGCCAGCAGAAAACCGGCGGCGGCGAACCAGCCGAGGCGGTCGCGCGCCAGCCCGCGCCGATGGCAGAGGAACGCGAGGAGAGTACACAGGACGGCGCTATCGTGATTCCAGGCCCAGCCGTTGGTGTACGTGAACAGCCGGCTCGACAGATAGATGGCTGCCATGCCGCCAGCGACGGTCCAGCAGGTCCGGCGCGAGGCCGTCGCGCCGAGGAGTCGCCAGGTGGTCAGGAAGAGCAGCAGGATGGTCGCCGTCCCGCACAGCACGGAGACGACGCGCGTCGCAAGCAGAGGCGCGGGCGCCCAGCGAATCACCTCGGCGTAGAGGTAGACGAGCGTCGGCATGTGGAAATAGGGGTAATCCACGTAAGGCCGCACGCCCTGCCGCAGCAGTTCCGCCGGCGCAATGAACTGATGTTCGTCGAGGTCCAGAGGCCGTGTCATGGCGCGGGCGAACAGCAGCAGGAAGACGACCGCCGTCAACCCCGCCGTCGTCCAGCGTCCAGGCGACGTACCGCCGAGCGTCTCGTCCGCCATCGGTATCGCAGCCTCCAGATAGGGAAACGACCCTCGGCGCGCGACCGGGTACGCACCGTCTCGTAATGCCCTATAGGCGAGGAGAGGCGTTTTGTGCAAGACGGGTTGGGTCTCTACGAACCGCGACCGTGAGGGGGCGCGGGCCAGAACGCTCCCTCTCGGTCGCGGCTCGTGACGGCCGCAGGGCAGGCCGATTCGTTTCATCGTTTCATCGGACGCCGGGTCAAAACACCTCAAATTCCCCTCTTTTGCGCGAATTGCACGTCGGGCCGGAAAGGGAAAAGGCTGTGTGAAATGAAACGCATCCTCTCCGACTCACCGCGCTGCCCAATGACGAGGCAGTCCATTTCCGTCTAGGCTTGCCAGGCGGCGCATCGGAGGCCATAACAATCCCGTCGCCCGCTCCCCTCGAGAACTTTCATGCTGCTCGTCGTCGGCACGCGCAATCCCAAGAAGCGCGTAGAGATCCTCGACATTCTCGGCGACCCCGGTCTGGAGCTGCGCGACCTGACCTCCTGGCCCGACGCCCCGGAAGTCGTCGAGGACGCCGACACCTTCGAGGGCAATGCCCGCAAGAAGGCAATCGAGTTGGCCCGCTATCTCAAGCAGTGGGTGCTCGGCGAGGACAGCGGGCTGGTGGTGCCGGCACTGAACGGCCGGCCCGGCATCTACTCGGCTCGCTACGCCGGCAAGCAGGGCGACGACGCGGCCAACAACGCTCGCCTGCTCGCCGAGCTGGCCCCGCTGCCCGACGACCGCCGTGCCGCTTACTACGTCTGCACCGCTGCCCTGGCCGACGCCGAGGGCAATGTCCGCGCCGTCGTCGAGGGCCGTTGTCACGGCGTCATCTTGCGCGAGCCGCGCGGCAACGGCGGCTTCGGTTACGACCCACTCTTCCTCATTCCCGAGTATCATCAGACGTTTGGCGAGCTGAGCGCCCGCGTCAAGCACGCCCTGAGCCACCGCGGCCGGGCACTGGGACAACTGCGGCCGGTGCTCCGCAAACTCGGCGCGGCGGAACAGGCGCCGAACGCGGGCTAGCGGTTTTCCGTCCCTGGCGCTCGGGGCTGGTAATCCTTAGGTTACAATCCGATCAACGGCCGCGATAATGCTATGCACCCTAATAATCGTTGCGGGCGTCCCTTCAAGAAGGTAACTTCTATTACGGAAGGCAAACCTGCGAATCCCGAAAGCCGATCGGATCGGCCATCGTTTTTTCCATCCTGCCAACGCCCCTCTGCCGGAAGGACTCGTGATGCCGGCGCTTGCTCAATCCGATCGCCGACTTTATCTAACTGCCGGCGCCTGGGCGGTGCTGGGCCTCGTTGCTTTCGCTACCGAACCGCAGCCCGCACCGCCCTCTCCGGAAGCGGTCAAGGTCTTCGTGGAGCGTGTGCATCCCATTCCGGAGAAAGGTGCGGCGTTTTTCACCGCCGAGGACCGGGCGTTTTGGGCATTTCAGAAACCGCTTCGGCCCTCGCTGCCGGCCGTGCGCGATCGCGCCTGGGTTAAATCGCCGATCGATCCATTCATACTTGCCGGGCTGGAAGCGAAGGGATTATCGCCGGCGGCGCCGGTCGAGCGGCGCGTGCTGCTGCGGCGCGTCACCTACGACCTGACCGGCCTGCCGCCGACGCTCGACGAGATTGACGCCTTCTTGCGGGACGCGCGGCCGGATGCCTATGAGCGCGTCGTCGAGCGCTTGCTGGCGTCGCCACGCTACGGCGAGCGCTGGGCGCGCCATTGGCTCGACGTGGCCCGCTATGCCGACAGCAACGGCATGGACGAAAACCTCGCCTTCGGCAACGCCTGGCGCTATCGCGATTATGTCATCGCCGCGTTCAACAAGGACAAGCCCTACGACCAGTTTGTGCGCGAGCAGCTGGCCGGCGATCTGCTGCCGGCCGACGCGAGCGACGGCGTCAACGCCGAACGGTTGATCGCCACCGGGTTCCTGTCGCTTGGCCCCAAGATGCTGGCCGAGGACGATCCAGTCAAGATGCAGATGGACATCGTCGATGAGCAGATCGACACCGTTGGCCGTACTTTCCTCGGCCTGACGCTCGGCTGCGCGCGCTGCCACGATCACAAGTTCGATCCGCTGCCGACGGCCGACTACTACGCTCTGGCCGGGATCTTCAAAAGCACAAAGACGATGGACAATTTCGCCGTCGTCGCTCGCTGGCATGAGACGCCACTGGCCTCCGCCGCGGAGATCGCGCGAAAAGCGGAGCACGATGCGAAGGCGGCGAAGCTGCGCGAGGCGATCAAAGCGCTGGTCAAGCAGGCAAACGAGAAGCTTCGGGCCGCGGCCAAGCCGGACGCGCCGCTGCCGAAAAACCTGGAAACGCTCTATTCCGAAGAGACACGAGCGGAACTGAAACGACTACAAGAGGAACTGGCCGCGTTTGAGAAGTCCGCTCCCATCCTGCCGCAAACGATGGCGGTTGCCGACGGAACGGTCGCCAACGTCCGCATTCATCTGCGGGGCAATCATCTGACGCTCGGCGCCGAGGTGCCGCGCCGGTTTCCGCGTATTTTGGCTGGGGACCAGCAAACGCCGCTCGACGACAAACAGAGCGGCCGGCTGCAATTCGCCGAGTGGATCACGCGCCCGGATCATCCGCTGACGGCGCGCGTCATGGTCAATCGTCTCTGGCGCGGGCACTTCGGCCAGGGTCTGGTGCGCTCGGCCGACAACTTCGGCAAGCTCGGCGACCGGCCGGACAACCCGGCCCTGCTCGACTTCCTCGCCGTCGAGTTCGTGCGCAACAACTGGTCGATGAAGGCCGTGCAGCGGATGATCGTACTGTCGAACACCTACCAGATGAGCGCGGCTCCCAACGAGAAAGCCTCCCTGATCGATCCGGAAAATCGCCTGTACTGGCGCAAGGAGCGGCGCCGCCTGGAGGCTGAGGCGGTGCGCGATGCTCTGCTGGCGGTGAGCGGCCAGCTCGATGCGGCGATGGGCGGCTCCCTGCTCAAGACCACCAATCGCGCCTACGTCGCCAGCACGACCTCGGTCGATCAGACCAACTACGCGAACACGCGCCGGTCGGTCTATCTACCGGTGATTCGCAGCGCCCTCTACGACGTTTTCCAGGCTTTCGACTTCGCTGATCCAAGCGTGCCCAACGGCGAACGCAGCACCACCACCGTCGCGCCGCAAGCGCTGTTCATGATGAATAGCAGCCTGATTCAGACGGCGTCGAAACAACTCGCCCGCGAGCTGCTCGGCCAGACCGACGTGGATGACACCGGGCGCGTGCGCCTGCTCTATGAGCGCGCCTTTGGCCGACCCGCGCTCGACCGCGAAACCGAGCGGGCGCTGGCGTTTGTCGAGCGCACGGAGCGGACGCTGGTGGACGAAAAGGTGCCGTTGGCCGAGCGCCGGCAGCGGGCGTGGCAGGGTCTGTGCCGTGCGGTGCTGGCGGCGAATGAGTTCATTTATGTGGAATGAGATGTCGCGATGAACCGCCACTGGAACGCTGGCTCCCTTTCCCGTCGCGAGCTGCTGCGCCGCAGCAGCGCCGGCTTCGGCGGCCTCGCGCTCGCCGGCCTGCTGCAAGCCGGAGAAAAGCACGCGGACAACCCACTGTCACCGAAACCGTCGCAGTTCCCGGCGAAGGCCAAGCGCGTCATCTTCCTCTTCATGCATGGCGGGCCGTCGCAGGTCGATACGTTCGATTACAAGCCGCTGCTGGAGCGCGATCATGGCAAGCCGCTGCCGTTCGCCAAGCCGCGCGTCGTGTCGAGTCCGACCGGCAACCTGCTGCGCTCGCCGTGGAAATTCACACGGCACGGCCAGAGCGGCGCCTGGGTCAGCGCGCTGTTTCCGCACCTCGCCGGCTGCGTCGATGACATCTGCTTCCTGCACTCGATGCACGGCTCCAACTCGCGCCACGGCGGCGCCTTGCTGGAGCTGCACACCGGCAGCGACACCTTCGTGCGCCCCAGCATGGGTTCGTGGATCACCTACGGCCTGGGGACCGAGAACCAGAACCTGCCCGGCTTCATCACCATCTGCCCCACGCTGACGCACGGCGGCGTCAACAACTGGAGCAGTGCCTTCCTTCCTGCCGCGTTTCAGGGGACGCCGCTCGGCAATGCCAGCGTGTCGTCCGACCAGGCGACGATTCCGTTCATCAAGAACACGGAAACGCCGCGTTCCGTCCAGCGCCAGGAGCTTGACCTGCTCGCCGAGATGAATCGCGACCACCTGGCCCAGACCGGCCCCGACGCGGCGCTGGAGGGACGCATTCAGTCGTTCGAGCTGGCCTTCCGCATGCAGAGCGCCGCCCCGGAAATGCAGGATATTTCCGGTGAAACACCGGAGACGCTTCGGCTATACGGCCTCGATGATCCGGCCACGCGCGGCTTCGGCCGGCAGTGCCTCATGGCTCGCCGTTTCGCCGAGCGCGGCGTGCGCTTCATCCAGGCGACGCACAGTTACAAGTGGGACCAGCACGGCGACCTGAAGCGCGACCACGGCAACAACGCCCGCGAAGTGGACAAGCCGATCGCGGGCTTGCTGCGCGATTTGAAGCGCCGCGGTCTGCTCAAGGATACGCTGGTGATCTGGGGCGGCGAGTTCGGCCGCACGCCGGTGGCCCAGGGCGACGACGGCCGCGACCACAATCCGCACGGCTACACGATGTGGCTGGCCGGCGCTGGGGTGAAGCCGGGCCTGGCCTACGGCGCCACCGACGATTACGGCTACTATTCGGTGACCGACCGCGTTCATCTGCACGACTTGCACGCAACGGTGCTGCACCTGCTCGGCATGGATCACAAGAAGCTGACCTACCGTTTCGCCGGCCGCGACTTCCGCCTGACCGACGTGATGGGCGAGGTGGTGACCGGTATCCTGAGCTGATAGACCCGTCGGTCCGAGCCGTAAGCGCTCAAGAGCTAGAGGTTTTGTTTCTGACCGCGGCTGCGCCTGTCCCGGACGAGAGCGTCCGCGTCGAACTCACCGCGGAGGTCTTTCGCGAATGAGTTGGGCGTCTGCTCACTTCACCGGACGCTGGCCCCAGGGGATCGGCATCGTCGGCGGCGTACGGTGCCGGTCCTTGCGCACGTCTTTCGGGCGATCCTTGAACCAGCTCACGAACCTTGTCAACTGCTTGACGGCCTCCTCGTAGACCTGCCGGCCCTTCTCGGCTGTCGCCAGCTCCGCCTCCCCGAGGACGCCGGTGTCGCTGTAACTGCTCGTCCAGGAGATGACCGTCGCCGGTCCCGCGGCGAACAAGTCAACCCAGTTAAAAGGACTTTCGTCTTCGTTGAAGCTGATAAGGCCGTTCTTGATCAGGTCCTTGCGGACGTTGTCGCCGTCGAGGTACAGGTACAGCGACGTTTCCAGCTCGCAGGCGTGGGCGCAGCCGCCGGGGAACTTGCTCTGGCGCCAACGCGGTAGGAACTGCTTATCGACCGTCAGCAGATTCCACCACGCCGCCAGGACGCACTCGGCGTCGGTCTCCAGGTTGGTGCGGCGGGCGACGAGGTCGAGGTTCGGCATGTTGGAGCCGTGGCCGTTGAGCAACACGATCTTCTTGAAGCCGTGGTAGGCGAGCGATTTCGTGATGTCGAGCACGTGGTGCATGAAGTGCTCGAAGTCGTTGTTGATGGTGCCAGGGAAGTCCATGACATGCCCGGTGTAGCCGTAGCAGACGGTGGGCAGCACGAGCATTTTGTCCGGTACCTGCTGGCCGGTGCCGTAGGCGATGCCGTTGGGACAAACGAGGTCCACGTCGAGGGGCAGGTGCGGCCCGTGCTGCTCGACTGCACCGCAGGGGATGACGCAGACTTTGCCCATGTCGATGGCGTCGTTGATCTCGGGCCAGGTGAGTTTTTCGTAGCGGTACTCGGTGGCGGCGCGGCTGGTCATGCGTAGCTCCTGTTCTCTCGATCGTCAGGGTGGGCTTCGATGCGAATCGTACAGGCAAATGCAACACAAGGCGAGAATTATCGCCCTAGAAGAGAAGGGCAAGGCGGTTTTATGAGGAGGCCGTCAAGATTGCCGCTTGCGGCTTAGCGGGCGCCTCCCGCTAAGCCGCAAGCGGCAATATATCTGGCCTGTTGACGCCTCGTCCTCTCTGTCGTAGGCTGTGACGCTGCTATCCCACCTGCACTCTGCGAGGACTTCCTGCCGTGAAACGACCCTTCCTTCTCGTTACCCTGTTCCTGGCGCTGTGCGTCTGCCGTGCCGGCGCCGAAGACCCGAGCCGTGTGCTGCCGCCCGGCAAGCAGCCCGAAGACGCACGACTGACCAAGGTTCGCACGCTCAACGACAAGGACTTCTTCTTCACGCCGCCGACCGATCTGAAAGCGTGGGAGACGCGCCGCCGCGAGCTGCGCGAGCAGGTGCTGGTCGCCAACGGTCTCTGGCCGCTGCCGCTGAAAACGCCGCTCAACGCCGTGGTCCACGGCAAGATCGATCGCGACGAGTACACCATCGAAAAGGTCTTCTTCGCCAGCTATCCCGGACACTACGTCACCGGCAACCTGTATCGCCCCAAATCGGCGAGCGGGGGACGTGAGTCCCCCGGTAAGAAACAGCCCGCGGTGCTGGTCGCCCACGGCCACTGGACCGATGCCCGCCTCGCCGACTTCGGCGACAAGGTGGCCCAGCAGCAAGTCAAACTGGGCGCCGAGAAGACGGCCGAATCGGCGCGCTTCATTCACCAGGCCATGTGTTCCCAGCTCGCGCGCATGGGCTGCGTCGTCTTCCAGTACGACATGGTCGGCAACTCGGACAGCAAGGACATCGCCCACCGAGCGGGCTTCCTCGACGCCGATGCCGAGCTGCGCTTGCAGAGCTTCATGGGTCTGCAAACCTGGAACAGCATCCGCGCCCTCGATTTCGTGCTAAGCCTGCCGGAGGTCGATCCGAAGCGCGTCGCCATCACCGGCGCCAGCGGCGGCGGCACGCAGACGTTCATCCTCGCGGCCGTCGATGACCGACTGGCCGCGGCGTTCCCGGCGGTGATGGTTTCGACGCAGATGCAGGGCGGCTGCATCTGCGAGAAATGCTCGCTGCTGCGCCAGGGCACCGGCAACGTCGAGCTGGCGGCCCACTTCGCCCCGAAGCCGTTGGCCATGAGCGGCGCTAACGATTGGACCATCGACATCGAGCGCAAGGGTCTACCCGAACTGAAGGCGCTGTACAAGCTCTACGGCGCCGAGGACAAGGTGATGGCGAAGTGCTTTCCGCAATTCGACCACAACTACAACCAGGTGAGCCGCGAGGTGATGTATGGCTGGTTCAATAAGCACCTCGACCTCGGACAGAAAGAGCCGATCGCGGAGAAGCCATTCAAGCCGGTGCCGCCGGCCGAGCTGTCTGTGTTCGACGAGCAGCACCCGCATCCGAAGGACGCCCTGAATGCCGAACGCCTGCGGCAGTACATGTCGGAGGAGTCCGACAAGCAGATCGCCGCGCTGCGGCCGACCGACGCGAAAAGCCTCGAAGAGTATCGCAAGGTGATGGGAACGGCGCTGCGAGTCATGGTCAACGACAAGCTGCCGAAGCCGGAGGAAGTGGAATTCAAACAAACCGGCAAGGACGAGGAACGCGACGGCTATCGGCTGACGCGCTACGTGATGGGCCGCAAAGGCACCGGTGAGGCGGTCCCAGCGATCGGAGTGGTCGCCAAGGACTTTAACGGAACTTCCGTCATCTGGGTCCACCCCGACGGCAAACAGAGTCTCTGGAAAGACGGCAAGCTCGTCCCCGCAGCGCAGCGGATTCTTGACGCCAAAGCCGGAATCCTGGCAGTGGACGTGTTCGGCACTGGCGAACTCGTGCCGGAGAAGCCGCTACCGCCCGTCAACGCGACCTTTGCCGGCTATACCTACGGTTACAACCGGCCTTTGGTTGCACAGCGCGTCCACGATATCCTTACCGCCGTGGCCGCGGTGAAGGGACTGAAGGATACGAAGACCGTTGATCTCGTCGGCTTCGAGAAAGCAGGTCCGTGGGTGTTATTGGCCCGAGCACTGTGCGGCGATGCCGTTGCGCGCACCGCGGCCGAAGGCAACGAGTTCCGCTACGAAAAGGTGCGCACGATCAACGACGACATGATGCTGCCGGGCGCTCTGAAATACGGCGGCCTATATGCCCTGGCGGCACTGGCGGCGCCGGCGGAGGTGTACATCCCGAACCATCACGGTACGGGTTCGGGACACTGGATGAAGGCGGTGTATGCCGCAGCCGGGAAGCCCGACAATCGACAAGGGCCGTCGGAGAAAGTGGCGCCGGAGAAGATGATCGACTGGTTGCTGCGCTAACGAGGTTTCGCCGCTTGCGGCTTAGCGGCCGCCTCCCGCGAAGCCGCAAGCGCCAATTCGCCAGTACGCCAGCGTTTCCGCCAATGTCTGATCGAGTGTGAAGCGCGGCCCCCAGCCCGTCTCGCGCCGCAGCTTCGACGAGTCCACGCGCGCAACCGTCAGTTCGGTCGCCCGCAACAAATCGCCGCGTTGTCGCACTTCGACGGACACGCCTGCCAGCGCGATCAGTCGATCCAGCACTTCACGCATCGAGACAGTCTGACCCGTCGCGATGTTGTACGCCTCACCCTTCTTGCCCTTTTCCATCAGCGCTAGGTAAGCCGAAATCACGTCGCGCACGTCGGTCAGGTCGCGGCGCGGCGACAGGTCGCCGGTTTCCAGTACTGGTTGCGCTTTGCCTCCTTGCACAGCGGCAAGCTGCTTGGCGAAATGGGCGATGGCGAACTGCGGCGACTGGCGCGGCCCGATGTGGTTGAAGGGCCGGGCGCGAACGAGGTCGAGGCCAGGGTGGCAGGCATATTGATAACTGGCCAGATCGGCGGCGGCCTTGCTGGCGGCGTAAGGATTGTTCGGCCGCAGCGGCGTCTCTTCGTGCTGAACGGCGTCCTCCGCCTCGGGGTTGCCGTAGACCAGGCCACTGCCAACAAAGAGGATGCGCGTCTTGCCGCCCCAGCGGATGACGGCGTCGTAGAGGCCGCGCGTCGCCTTGAGGTTGCCGTCCCAGGCCGCGTCGGCTTCCTGAAATGACCGCCCGACCTGGGCGTAGCCGGCGAGATGATAAATCTGCTGCGGCCGTACTTCTCGTACCACCGCTTCGATCGCATCGCGGTCGCACAGGTCGCAGGCGAGAAGCTGGACGCGCCCCGCCAGGTGGGCCAGTTCGGGAGGCCAGCCGGCGCGGCGGCTCAGGCCGGCGATTTCCACATCGCCACGAGCCAGCAGCGCCTCGGCCAGATGGCCGCCCGCGAAGCCAGTGATGCCCGTGACGAGGATTTGCATGACGTTTGCTCCTGAGCCCGACGCTGAGCCCGACGCGCAAGCAAGGGTTTCCGCGAAATCCCTTGCTTGCGCGTCGGGCTAACGCGTGGTACGAAGCCGCTCCAGATCGGCGCGGACCATGCGCTGCACCAGTTCCTTGAAGCCGACCTTCGGCGTCCAGCCTAGCTTCTTCCGCGCCTTGCTCGGATCGCCGATGAGCAAGTCCACTTCCGCCGGTCGAATCAGGCTGGGATCCTGCACGACGTACTTCTTCCAATCGAGTCCGGCCGTCTCGAACGCCACCTGCACCAGCTCGCCGACGGTGTGCGTTTCGCCGGTGGCCACGACATAATCGTCCGGCTCGTTCTGCTGGAGCATCAGCCACATCGCTTCGACGTAATCGCCGGCGAAGCCCCAGTCGCGGCGAGCGTCGAGGTTGCCGAGCCGCAGCTCCTTCGCCAAGCCGTGCTTGATGCGGGCGGCGCCATCGGTGACCTTGCGCGTGACGAACTCGCGGCCGCGGCGTTCACTCTCGTGGTTGAACAGGATGCCGGAGCAGCAGTACATGCCGTAGCTCTCGCGGTAATTCACTGTGATCCAGTGGCCGTAGACCTTCGCCACACCGTAGGGCGAGCGCGGATAAAACGAGGTCGTCTCCGTTTGCGGCGTCTCCTGGACCTTGCCGAACATTTCGCTCGACGACGCCTGGTAGAAACGAATGTGCTTGGGGTCGAGCAGGCGGACTGCCTCCAGCACGCGCGTGACGCCGATGCCGGTGAACTCGCCGGTCAGCACCGGCTGCTTCCACGAGGTCGGCACGAAAGACATGGCTGCGAGGTTGTAAACCTCGTCGGGCTTGACCTGGCGGAACACCTCGATGATCGAGAGCTGATCGAGCAGGTCGGCCTGATGCAGTGTGAGACGCTCGGCCAGGTGGGCGATGCGCTCGAAGGTCTCGGTGCTGGACCGGCGCACGAGGCCGTGGACCTCGTATCCCTTCGCGAGCAGCAGCTCCGCGAGGTAGCTGCCGTCCTGGCCCGTGATGCCGGTGATGATCGCTTTTTTCATCGTGTGATATCCGTATGTCCTGCCGCTTGCGGATTAGCGGCGAGCGACCGCTAAGCCGCAAGCGGCAACTCCTCAGCGTCCGTACTGTTTCTCGTAGTATTTCAGGTATTCGCCGGTGCGCACTCTGGCCACCCACTCGGCGTGCTCACGATACCAGGCGACGGTCTGACGCAAGCCTTCCTCGAATTGCACCGCCGGCTTCCAGCCCGGCTCGCGCTCGGCCTTCGAGCAGTCGATGGCGTAACGGCGGTCGTGGCCGGGGCGGTCTTTCACGTAGCGAATCAGCGAAGCCGGTTTGCCCAGGGCCGCTAACAGCGTGTGCGTCAGTTCCAGATTCGTCTTCTCGCAGCGGCCGCCGAAGTTGTACACCTCGCCGATACGGCCATCCTTCCAGGCGCGATAGATGCCGGAGCAGTGGTCGCGGACGTGAATCCAATCGCGCACCTGCAAGCCGTCGCCGTAGACCGGCACCGACTCGTCGCGCGCGAGATTGCTGATGAATAGCGGGATCAGTTTCTCGGGAAACTGGTACGGTCCGTAATTGTTCGAGCAGCGCGTGATGACGATGGGCATGCCGAAGGTGTGATGATAGCTGCGCGCCAGCAGGTCGGCGCCCGCCTTACTCGCAGCATAAGGGCTGTTCGGCGCCAGCGGCGTCTCTTCCGTGAACTGGCCGGTGGCGCCGAGGCTGCCGTAAACCTCGTCGGTCGAAACCTGAACGAAATGGCGGACGCCGAACTCGCGGGCGGCATCGAGCAAAACCTGGGTGCCGACGACGTTGGTGCGCACGAACGGCCCGGCGTCCAGGATGCTGCGATCGACGTGGCTCTCGGCCGCGAAGTGGATAACAGCGTCCGCGCCTTTCACTGCGGCACGAACGGCGTCGCGGTCGGCCACATCACCCTTGATGAAGCGATAACGCGGCTGGCTCGCGATGGCGGCGAGGTTCTCCGGATTGCCCGCATAAGTCAGGGCGTCGAAGTTGACGACGTGTGCCTCAGAGTCGTTTTCGAGGACGGAGTGGATGAAGTTGCTGCCGATAAAGCCGCAGCCGCCGGTCACGAGCAAAGTGGTCATGAGTCCTTCCGTCTGGGATCGCACCGCGTCGTCAATGACGTAAGGAGACAATACCCGGTCTGGGCGGGTTACGTCAAGAATAGGAAACTGCGGACTGCGCGCCTGTTATGGATCGGGACGCACAGATAGTGTTGCAAAGCACCTGCACTCAGTGTCACCCCGGATAGAGTAGAAGTGCAGGCTTCGGGAGCCACTTCAGAACCCCGGAGAGATTCCCAGCTAGAGGTACTCCGGAACGCGATTGATAAAATGAATGGAACGCGAACGGTGCGGCTCAAGACGTCTGGTGAATCGGGTGAATGCGAGATCCGCCGGGAGTAATGGACACAAGGCAAGGAACGATGGCCCACGCAGCCTTTTTACAAGCGATCCTCGACTCCGCCGACGATGATGCGCCGCGGCTGATTTATGCGGACTGGCTCGACGACCAGGGCCACGCCGAGCGCGCCGAGTTCATCCGCATCCAGTGCGCCCTCGCCGGACCCGACGTGAACGGTCGGCGCCGCGAGTTCGAGATGCGTGAGTTGGAATTGCTGGCCCTTCGCCAGAAAGAGTGGGCCGCCCCGGTGCGCGGCCTGGTGGACGGCTACACGTTCCGCCGCGGTTTTGTCGGCCGGGTGCGCGTGGATGGCCGGCGCTTCGCCGACGGCCCCGAGTCTGTTCTACGACCGGCGCCGGTGCAGGAAGTGCAACTCTTCTGGGGCCTGGTTCGCCCGCCGGAGCGCGCCCAGATGCTCGGCCGCGCCCTCGGCAGCCCCGACCTGAGCCGGCTGCGCGCGCTCGACCTGTCCGGGAACTACCTCGAAAGCGCCGGCGCCCAGGCGCTGGCGGCGTGCGAGTACCTGGCGGGGCTGACCTCTCTCGACCTCAGCCAGAACCGTATCGGCGACGGCGGCATTCGGGCGCTGTCGTCCGCGCATTTTCTGCCGAACTTGACCACGCTCGTGCTGACCGATAACGACGTCGGCCCGGCGGGCATCCGCTGTTTGGTGTCGGCGGTGCGCGCGGCGAAGGAGATGGGGAGTCCGCTGCGACTGCAAGTCCTCGACCTGCGCGGCAATCGCCTTGGCGCCGCTGGACGGCAGGCACTCTATACCGAACCCGTCCTGCGCCACATTGCCATGCTCTGAACGAGAGCCGCGCACGAAGTAAGCGGT
>JBBQPD010000057.1:0-13557 GCA_038331535.1 Gemmatales bacterium
CCCTGACGGTCGCGGCTCGTGGTAAACACTTCTCCAGGATCAGCCTCGATGTCAGGTGTGTACCGCGTCGAAGAACACCAGCGCCAGCGGGCCAAAGACCAGGAGGGGCAGCCAGGCGGCCAGGGCCGGGGTGAGGTAATCGTTCTCTCCGAGCATCTTACAACCGTAGGAGCAGAGGAAGAAGACGCCGCACAGCATCAGGCAGGAACCGGCGCTCAAAATGACGTTGCGATTCTGGTCGCGCAGGATCACGGACAGGCCGAGGAACACCAGCAACATTCCGAGCAGCGGCCGGGTCAGCCGGGTGTGGAACAGAACCGCCATCGCGGCCAGGCGCGTCGATTCCGGCTTCTGCAATTCCTCGTAGAGCCGATAGGTCGAGGCGAACTGAAACCAGTTGTTCGGCCGCGTCACCGTGTCGAAATCGACCTCGCGCGTGTGCAGGAAGTAGCGTCCCACGTCTCTCACTTCGAGGATCTTGGCATTTTCCCAGGCGGCGTATTCACTCAGGTCGGCGGGGCGCGTCTGGATCAATTCCCAGCCCTTCTGATTGGGGCCGTTATTGATGTAGTGTGCCTCCTTGGCGGTCAGGTGAATCTGCTGGTTAGCGACGGACTCCGGAATCAGGCACTGAAAATTGCGCACCACCTGATCTCTTCTGTTGGCATACTCCCCCGTGATGTGGATGAGGTTCGGCTCGTATGCCCCCTTCACGGTCAGCTCCTTGTCGCCGCCCGGATCGGTCTTGTCGAAGATAAGCCGGTTGGCGATGCGCGGAATAACCAGCTCCTGGTTCAGGACGGCCAGGCTCAGCATCGACCAGGCGCAGATTAGCACAGGAAGCACGATGCGGCGCGTCGAGATCCCGGCCGACAATAATGGTATCTGTTCGTTGCAGCGCTGCATCCAGGTGACGGTGAACATCGCGGCCAGCAAAATGATGGCTTCACACAGTCGGTCGAAGATCTGCGTGATCTGGTAGCCGTAGTAGCTGCCGATATGTTTCAGCACGTTGAGAAACGTGCTGTTCTTGCGCGTGAAATCGTCCAGGTGGTTGAACAGGTCCACCACGACGTAGAGGCTGAGCAGGCTCGTCAGGCAGACGAAGTACGCTTTGAAATAGCCCTGGATCATCTGGCGATCGATGATCTTGATCATGCCGAGCCTCCGCTTTCAGCCGGGTCCAACTTGCAACGAACTCCGAACTATTTCTCGCGATGTACCACTGCCGCCGTTGCCGGGACATTGTGCCGTAGTCCGCGGCGGTAGGTGAGGACGTACTGGTTGACGTACTGGTTCGACGCGGTGCAAGTCGAGGTGCCGAAACCGAGATCCTTCATTTCCTGAAACGCTTCCTGGCGCGACCAACCTTGATATTCCATCCGGTAGACGGCGACCAGGCAGCCGGTGCGATTCAGGCCGGCCTTGCAATGAATCAGCACCGGGTAGACGGTTTCGTCGTCGAGCACCCGGAGCAGGTCATCGACCGCCTCCGGTCGTTTTGCTGGTATTTGACGAACGGGAACGAGATCGGGGGAGACCCAGACGTAACGGACGCCGAGTTGTTTACACAGCTCCGATTCCTTGATTGTTCCCGGCAGCCAGAAGGAGCGCTCGATATCGGGATCGGGGAAGTCGTCTTGCACGTTGATGACCGTGCGAATGTGGTAGCGGTTGACGGCGTCTTCGATACCGTCGGCCGTCATTTGACCGCTGCGGTAAACTCGGCCGGGATCCACTTCCCGCAAGCGCTTTTCGTAGGCGTAGACGGCGCGATAGCAGAGGAACGGGCCGACGAACACGATTCCAACGATTCCGGCGATCAGAACGACACGTACTGCCATCGACATGCCATCTTCCTCCCTGCCATGCGCCGCCACGGCGCGGCGCGGACAAGCCGGGGAGCGACCCCGGCCGGGGCGGGATTGTGGCACCTTGCGGTCAAAACCACAAGACGAAGTGTCGAGACGGGGAGTGCGGCGAATTGAGCAAGTTGAAGAGCTGACGAGCCGCGACCGTCAGGGAGCGTTCCCCGCGCTCCCTGACGGTCGCGGCTCGTTAGCTTCTTCTCGCGACGGACGCTCGTTACTCACCTTTTACATCGACTTGCACGGCATTCAGCACTTCGCCGGTCTCGTCATTCTGAACGAAGGCGACAACGCGGAGCTTCTTCAGATCGAGCGGCCGTTCCTTGGTGGGAAAAGGCTTGGCCTCGTTGGTCTTGTCGAGATACGCCTTCAGGTTCTTCGTCAGCAGGTCGAGATCGACGCTGTAGGTCTCCGTGGCGGACTTGGCCTTCATCGCCGTTCCGGCGGCGCCATTGGGGAAGTGGCGGACGACCTGAACGTGCTTGGGCAGCTTGTTGCCGCCGACATACGCGATCTCCTGCTCGACCAGGGCGACGCGCAGCCGAATGTCGGGACCGGTCTCCGCCAGATCGGCCACGTCGGTCTTGATCTCGATCTTGTTCCCCTTTCGAGTCGCGGAGGCCGTCAGCTTGATCTTCGTCGGCTTCTCCAGAAGCTCGGCAAGAGCCTCGGTGTATTGATCGTAGATCGCCTGACTTTCCGCATTGCCGCCGGCGCCGGCCGTCGATTTGCCGCCGTTGAAGAAGATGGCCGGCGTGGCGCGGGCCGTCTCATAAAACTTCGCGCGCGCCTCGCTCTCCGCGTTGGACAGCGGGTCCGGTTCAGGCGTGTTGAGGTGATACTGAAGCAGCACGACTTCCGTCGGCTTGTAGGTGGTCGTGAGGGCGCCGAAGGCCAGGTCTGGCGCCACGCACGCCGGCGATTGGGCGCAGGTAAAGAGCTCGACGAGGACGACGCGGTCGCTTTTTCCCTTCCGGGCGGCAAACGTCCGCGCCACGACTGAAGAGAGCTTTTCGCTATCCTCCCGCACTTTCTTGGCGTCTTCCTTCTTCCCCGCTTTATCGAGGGCGTCAGCCAGAAGGGTCAGCACCCGTTTTTGCAGTGCCGGGTTGTCAGAAGCAGCGTCGAGCGAGTTCTTCGCTTGCTGGGCATACTCCAGGGCCAGCCCAGTGAAGCCTTCCTGTCCCCCCAGGATCTCCGCGATCTCCATCACGACCGTCCGCTTCCATTTCGGGCCAAACGGCTCGGCGGCCTTGAGAGCCTTGTCCGCCCAGACCTTCGCATCATCGGGTTTCGCCTTCTTCGCCTCGGCATTGCTCAGGCACACCAGGGCCGCCTGGGTCACCTCAGGCCCCTCGGTCGTTTTCGCCAGGACTTCTTTACTCACCTCGAATGGGTCGAGGCTGGTGAGCGTGGTCGGTTCCAGGATGACGGGATTGACTTCACCCTTCATGGCCACGGTGCCGTAGATTTTGGCGTCTTTTCCGGTCGGGACGCGGCCCTCGAAGTTGAAAGCACCTTTCCCCAGGTTGAGTGAAAACTGGAGCGTCCCTTTCTCCACCTTGATCCCTTCCACCTTGGCCGGGATCACGTCCGGGCCGGCCTTCGCTTCTCCCGTCCACGTGTCGCCCTTGGCCTCAAGTTTCAGCAACCAGAGCGCTCGGTTGCCCTGGAGAGGCAGGACGACCTTGTACGAGCCGGCCGGAGGATCGGCGGCGAGGAGGACAGTCGGCACGGCCAGCACCAAGCTGACCAGGAACATTCGTGAGACGCGAGTCATGGGGAGATCCTTTTTGGGGTGAGCGTCGAGGACGAATCATCGTCCTACTTTACAGGAGCCTGCGCGAGACGCAAGCGCCTGATGAGGGCAATCCTTACGGGAGGGGTGTGGCTATCGTGATTGTGGGAATCCCGTTGTCCCCGTCGCGGCAGCGCGGTTATGATTGATGAGGCGAATACACCCCGCGCCGCACGGCCTGGAGATCGCGATCATGTCCACCGCCACGACGTCGCCCCTCGATCAACAAATCAAGCGCGTTCGCCGCCGTCTGTTCTTGCAGACATTGCTGGACACTCTCGCCTGGTCCTGGGCTATCGCGCTGTTACTGTCGGCGGTGTGGTATCTCGTCGAACCGCGTGTTATCGCTCACGCAGCCACATGGTTGACCTGGACGGTTACCGCCGGCGCGCTCGGTCTAGGCGCCTTGGTGTCCCTGATGATCGCCTGGCTGGTAGCGCCGACTCCACTCATGGCTGCATTGGCCCTCGATCAGCGCTTCAACCTCAAGGAACGTGTCACGACCAGCATCGGTATGAGCGAGCCACAGGCCGAAACTTCCGCCGGCCGCGCGCTGGTCGCCGACGTGAATAATCGCGTCGCTCCTCTGCGTCTCGCCGAGCGCTTCCCGATCCACTTGTCGTGGTCGGCACTGGCCGTGCCGATCACTGCTCTCTTGCTGGTTCTCCTGAGCGTCTTTTATCGGCCGCACCGCGGTGGAGTGCAAGCGAGCGACGGCAACCAACCGCTCACCGAGGATCCTGCCCTCAAGCAAGCGATCGAGCAGAAGAAAAAAGATTTGCTGCCGCCGCCGGACGACAAGAAAGCGGACAAGCGGCCGCGCGACCCCGACCTGAAGAAGATCGAGGGCGACGTCGCGGAACTGGCCCAACAGCCGACAGACACCAAAGAGCAGGCGAACAAGTTCATCAAGGATGCCGCCAAGGCCGAGGAGGCGCTGCGCGACGCCGAGCGGCAAATGGCCGCGCGCAACGACGCCGTCAAGGAACGCCTCAATCAAGAGGATCGACTGAACCCCGACAAGCTCTCGAAAAAGAAGAACGGCCCCGCCAAAAACTTGCAAGAAGCCATGAAAGACGGCGATTTCCAGCGCGCCGGCGATGCCTTGCAGCAGCTGAGCAAGATGCTCGACCCAGAACAGCAGAAGCGTATCGCCGACAAACTCGACAAGCTAAAGGATAAGCTGGGCGACAACGGCCTGACGCCGGAGGAACGCGACCGCATCAAGAAAGAGCTTGAAAAACTCAACGACGAACTGCTGACAGAAGAAAAGAAGAAGGACGTCGAGGCGGCGCTCAACGAGCTGGAACAAGCCCTCGATAAATTGGCCGAGCCGGAGAAGCAGGAAAAGAAGCTCGAAGAGCAGTTGCGTGAGTTGCGCAAGCAGGCCGAGCAGAACGCAAAGGAGCGCGAGGAAGAGCGCAAGCAGGCGGAGCAGAAGGTCAGGGACGCGGAGAAAAAAGCCAACGACCTCTCGAAGATCCCTGACGAGCAGAAGAAGGCCGAGGCGGAGCGGAAGAAGGCGGAGCAGGAGGCCGAGGAGCAGAGGAAGAAGGAGAAAGTCGAGAGTCAGAAGGAAGCGCGGCAACAGGAACAAACGCGCCGCGAATTGGAGGAGATGAAGAAGAACAACGAACGGCTCAACCAGCAGTCGAAGGACGAGATGAAAGACCTGGCGAAGCAACTCGGTGAGTGCGACAAGGCGCTGAAGGACGGCAAGGACGGCGACGCGGCGAAGAAACTTCAGGAGGCCCGCGAGAAGCTGCGCCAGATGACCGGCGATGCCGACCGGCAGCAGCTCTTGCAGCAGATTCAACGCTTGCAGCAGGCCCGTCAAGCGGTCTGCCAGGCGATGAACGAAAAAGGCGGCGAAGGCAACGGCAACGGCAAGGGCGACGATGCGGAGGGCGGCGGCGTGGCCTCGGGCCGGCGCCCGCTGGGAATCGACGAGGAGACGAAGCACTTCGAGACCACGGCGCCCGCCGAGACAGGCAAGGGACCGCTGCGGATTACCGACTTCTTGAACGGCCCCGGCGGCGAGCGCGGCGGACCGCGCCCGGTTCAAATCACGGACGAGATGCGCATCCGCGCGGCACAAGAGGGGGCGTCGGCCCTGACGCGGCAACGTGTGGAGCGCCCGTCGGACACCGAGCGCGTGCGCGGCTATTTCGATAATATGCGCGGCCCAGAAACGCCGGCGCCGAAGAAGTGACATCGGGCGGGAGTCTCGGACGGAGGCGGACGCTTCGTCGAGGCGCGCTTAATGACGGGAGGACGCACCATGAAAGTATTTGTCAGTCACGCACGAAAAGATGACGCCCTGGCGCGCAAACTGGGAGAGCGCCTCACGCGCAAGGGGTTTACGGTCTGGACCGAAGACCAGCTATTGCCTGGCGATAATTGGGCATTACAGATCGGCAAAGCCTTGGATCGGTCGGAATTGATGGTGATCCTTCTCACCCCAAAGGCCTTCGAATCCGACCTGCTCCGGCAAAACATCGAATTCGCGCTCGGCTCTCAGAAATATGAAGGCCGCGTCTTCTCGGTGTTCGTCGGGCCGACGCTGGAAGCGGGCAAGGATCTTCCCTGGATATTGCTGAAGTTGCCGCACCGCCAGGTAGAATCCGCCAAGGATTTCGGAGAGGTCGTCGAGGATATTCGAGCATTGTCTGCCGAGATCGTAGTGAGCCACTCCAATGCGTGAGGTATTCCTTTCTTACGCCAGTCGCGATCACGCCAAGGCGCTTCGCCTGAGAGAATGGCTCCAGGCACAAGGGGTTCCGGTCTGGTTCAGCCCCCATCACATTCGCGGTGCCCAACAATGGCAGGATGAAATCGGTGCAGCACTCGCACGATGTGGTTGGTTTATTCTTCTCCTCACGCCAAACGCCGTGAAGTCCATGTGGGTCAAGCGCGAATTGCGCTACGCCCTGATCGAAAAACGTTACGAAAATCGCATCACTCCCTTGCTGTTCAAGAAATGTAATTTTCGTGCCTTGTCCTGGACATTACCACAATTTCAGTTCGTCGATTTTACACAAGACTACGAACATGCTTGCGATGAACTGCTTCGGGTTTGGAAAAAACGTCCACGCAGTCGTTCTCGGAAAAAGCGTGCTGCGCCGAAGAAGTGATCATTAGAAGCGCGACTCATGCTTGGCGTTTCGCGCGAAACACCAAGCACGTGTCGCCTCGCTAAACTGCCTGCCGTCGCAACTCCACGATGATCCCGCCTAGCCGCAGCCAGCGATGCACGCGCGAGAAGAACATCTCGCGCTCCCACTTTAGTCCGCACTCCGCCGACTTCTCTCGCAGTTCGTCGCGGTTGTAGGCGTTGCAACAGTGCCACATCCATTTGCAGAGTCGGCCGGTGATCGTGTTCTCGGTCGAGAGCAGCAACAGCTTGCCACCGGGGGCGAGCACGCGGGCCAGTTCGCGCAGCCCGCTCCGCGGATCGGGCAAGTGCTCCAGCACCCAGCCGCATACGACGGCGTCGAACGTGCCATCGCCATACGGCAAGCGCGTGAGGTCCGCCACCGCATAACCGATGCGGTCGCTGCCGACGCGGGCGCGGGCACGTTCCAGCATGCGCGGCGACAGGTCGAACGCGGTCAGTACCGCGTCGGAATCGGCGTTCTTCAGCAGAAACTTCATGTAGCGCCCGTTGCCGCAGGCCGCGTCGAGGATGCGCTTGCAGCCGCGCACGTCGAAACCGTCCGGCCGGATGAGCCGGCCCGCGAGCGCTTCGTGTCCCGTCAGGAAGCCGGTTACGGAAGTGAAGGCTCCGGCCGGTCCATCGTAGTGACCCTGAATGAACTTGCGGTATTCGTTCGACGGCCGAGTTTCTGTCGGTGGAGTCATGGCAGGTTCGGTTCAGTTGAAGAAGCGGCGGTGGTAGAGCGCCCATTCGACGGCGAGCAGGACAACGGCGATCAACACGCCCCATTTCCAGGTGTCCACGGTCGCGGGCGGATTGTTGAACGCAGTCAACTCCTGCTGGCCGAGCACGATCACATCGCGCGGCTGGATATTGCTCTCGTCCGAATCGAGAAGGTTCACGGCAAACGCTTGTTCGCCGCCCTCCCAGCGGGCGCGGTACACGCCCACCTGTTCGGCAATATACGAGAACTCGGCCGACTCGGAAGGCCGTTCCACGTCGGTTGCGCCCTCCGCTCCGGGAGGGAACACCTTGATCGTACCGACGACAGCCTCGGGTCGAATGATTTTCAACTGTCCCGGCTGGACCAGCTCATCCGCAGGCGTTTCCCGGACGTGTCCCAGGGTGTACAGCATGTTTCCCATGAAGAGCGGAAAACTGACCAGCGCCGGCCAGTTCGTCGCCCATTTGCCTTCATCCGTCACGAGCGGGCAGGTCAGCATGACGTCGCTGAACGCGCCGCGCGGCAGTACGAAGAGCACGGCACCATCGTTCTCCGTCTCCAGCAGGCGGGGAATATCGGGCGGAAGCCGCTCGTCCTTGTCGGCGTCCGCCTGGAAGCGAAAGGCACGCGTGAAGACGATCTCGTCCAGGCCCGTCAGGCCGCGCATGAGAGGATGCCGGTGCGAGGGGTTGAGGATCTTCGGCGCGAGTCGGACTCGTGGTTTCTCTTTCGTGTCCGCGGGCAGAGTGAACGGCGGGGGCATCTGGTCGATGAAGAATGTGTTCGCCAGCGGCAGAGCGTTTCCCTCTCCCATCTTCTTCGGCGGCGAACAGCGGTCGAAGAGAACCAGGTCCACCGCGACGTCGTTGAGCGCACGCGCGTACTTCTCCGGATAATCCGCTTCGTTCGGGTTCAACGTAACCACCTCAGCGGCTTGCTCCTGCCGGAAGAACCAGTCGAGAACCTCATTTCCGGGAGTCACCACGAGGACATGCGCCTTGCGCACGCCGCCGACCATCAGCCAGGCCTCATCGTCGAGCGAGAACTGATCGCGAAACGGATCGTTGTCGCGCGGGTCGAGTAGGCGAGCGTGCAGTTCCATCTTGTCGCCGGAGGCCGGGCGGTCCACGCGAAAATCGGCCAGCGCATCGCCCGGTTCATCGCGCTCGCGTTCGCCCTTGTCACTCCCGCGACGAACAATGGTGCGGCCGGTCAGGGTTAGGGTACGATCATCGAGCTTGAAAGCTGCCTTGCCCCAGACGCGCGTCTTCAATTCGACCTTGACTGCAACCTCTCTCTTGCGAAAGTTTTGGACGCGGACGGAGACACGCAGCTTCAGCGCATCGGCTTTGTCGGGAGCAACGGTGAACGATGTGATCCCGACGTTATCGACATCGTCCGCGCCCGCCTTGCCGACCTGATGGTACACGATGTCGAGATTGCCCGCGGCGAAGCGGCCCAGCCCATCGTTTTCCGATTGCGAGAAGCAGCCATCGCTGTAGAGATGGACTTCGGCCTTGATGCCTTCCGGCGGGACGTAGGCGCGCGAGCGAGTCGGGTCTTCATCGGGTGGTCGCACTTTCGCATCCTCGGCCGAGCGCGGCGGGTTGGCGAGGCTCTCAGCCAGTCGCAGGGCGTCCTCGATACGCGTTGGTTGCTGCGTCGGCCGCAGGTTCTCGACCGCCGAACGTAGCAAGCCGCGGTCGCTGGTGTACGGTTGCAGGATCGACGCCCGACCGTTGAACTCGATGACCATGCCGACGTCATTGTTGGCGTGCCGGGCGATCTCACCGAGCGCCATCTTCTTCGCCGCTTCCAGGCGGTTCGGCTCGACGTCGGCCACGGACATGCTCGCGGAACTGTCAAGGATCAGAATGTAGTGCTTGCCGCCGCTGCCAAACACCTTGAAGGCCATGACGGCGAAGATGAGCAGGAGGACGCAGGCTAGTTGCAACAGGAGCAACAGGTTCTTGCGCAGCCACTGGAAGAGACTATTGACGTGCTGATCCTCGACGCTCTTGCGCCACAGAAACGTGCTGGGCACCAGGAGCGGCTGCCGGCGCATCTTCAGGAAATAGAGCAACACCAGCAAAAACGGCACGAGCAGCAGCACGACCGCGGCCCAACCGGGCAGCGCCACCTGATAGCTGACGCGGAGCTTTTCCTGGAGCCAGACATTCACCGCCGCCTCACGGCCGAGCAGCTTGAGTACGAGAAGGATGGCGGCAGGAATCGTCAGGAGTAGGAGTAGAACGAGCGCGACGGGAAACCATAGTCCCGAAAGACTGAGCGGCTTCGGATAATAGAATCGCGAGGACATGCCCGTTATCCATGTTTAACGCGCGTCACGGGCTTGCCGTTTCGCGCGAAGTCAATCACCGGACCAGCCCCCGTTGCCGCAGATGGCTCAGCACCAGCTTGTCGAACGGCACCTGATTCGTCGTGAACAGGCTCGTCGCTCCGCGGCGCGTGCAGAAGTCGTGCAGACCGGCGCGAAAGGCCGCGAGGTTCTGCTTGTAGCGCCGCAACAGCGGGCCGCTCACTGTGATTTCCGCCGCGTCCTCGTCTTCCGCATCGACCAGCTTCAGGTCGCCGACGATCTCCGGTTCCACCTCTTCCTGCGATAGCACCTGGATGACATACACGTCCAGTTGGCGGGCGACGAGGTAGCGTAGCGCGTCCTCATAGCCGGCCTTGTCCATGAAGTCGCTCAGCACGACCACGATGCCCTTGCCGGCACATTGGAGGCTGAACTTCCGCAAGGATTCCTTCAGATCGCCAGCGCCGCCCGGTTCGATCTGGTCGAGGAAGGAGAGCAGCCGCCACAAACTTTTCCGCCCCCGCAAGGGCTGCATCTCGAAGTTGATTTTGTCCGTGAACGCCGCGATGGCGACACGGTCGAGATTCACCAGGCCGACGAATCCGAGTGCCGCGGCCACCTGCTTGGCGTATTGCAACTTCGTCGGGTCGCCGAAGCCCATCGAGGCGCTGTGATCGATTAGCACGTAGAAGTGCAGGTCTTCCTCTTCCATGAAAAGTCGGATGAACAGCCGTTCGAGTCGGGCGTAGAGGTTCCAGTCGAGGAAGCGTAGATCGTCGCCGACGACATAGTTGCGGTAGTCGGCGAATTCAACACTTTGCCCCTTGCGCTTGCTGCGCCGCTCGCCCTTCATGCGGCCGAGGAAGATCTTCTTCGTCACCAGCTCGAGTTGCTCGAGCTGGGCGAGGAACTTGGGATCGAGCAGCGATTGTGTTTGGGTTTGAGGCATGCTAATCTCAAGGAAGATTGAGTCCGGTTCTTCACTTCGCCTGGCGATTCCGGAAGCTTGGCGTGGCAACCTCTCGCAAAGATGCGTTGAAACGCCTGAATGGATTGGCCACGCAGGTAGAATTACACTTGGCGGTCCTTGCATCGAACCCAGATGATCTCGCCCTCAATCATCACCGACACGAAATACGCAACTGGTTGCATGTCATGGCGGAGGTCTTGCCTCATGTCGGGAAAAAAACTGCAGCAGAATGGCAAGCCCGCCTCACCGTCTATCGCGCCGCTCTCGGCTAATGAGGATGCGGAAAGTCGCAAACGCCTCGAACGACTCCTGTCCTCGGCTTACAACCAGTATCAACGCCTCGACGACCCCGTCGCAAACGCGCAATGTCGGTGGGATTTCGTCTTCCACATGACGGACTGGATCGAAGACCTTCGACGACTGGCCGAGTTGTATCAGCAGCCCGAAGCCAGCGATCGGGAGCAAGCGGGCGAAATCGTCTCGGCGTTCCTCATTCACGTCACCGCCCATGTTATGGAGGCCGCGCGACTGATGCTGAACTACGAGCCGGCGTATATCTTCGATTCGCCGAAACCAAAGAAGACGGCTGCGGTCAAGCCCTCCCGGAAGCCGGCGCGCCGGGCGCCGTCTCCTTGACCTCTTTGAGTATTTGCGCCAGCACCACGTCGGGCTGGATATTCTCGGCCTGCGCCTCGAAGTTCAGGATGATGCGGTGGCGCAGGGCCATGAAGTAGACGCGGCGCACATCCTCGAAGCTGATGTTGTAGCGTCCTTCCATGAGCGCCCGCACCTTCGACGCCAGGATGAGCGCCTGAGCGCCGCGCGGGCTGGCGCCGCAGCGAATGTATTTGTTCGTCTCACCCGCCGCGAACTCGCCGCCGGGGTGCGTCGCCAGCACCAGGCGAATGGCGTAGTCCTGCACCGGCCGTGCTACCAATACCTCGCGAACCAACTGCTGCCAGCGGCGGATTTCTTCTCCGTCCATCACGCGCTCCGGGACCGGGAACTCACCCGTTGTCGTGCGATCCAGGATCGTCGCCATTTCGTCGCGGCCGGCGTAGTTCAGGAGCAGTTTGAAGAAGAAGCGGTCGAGTTGCGCCTCGGGCAGCGGATACGTTCCTTCCTGTTCGATGGGGTTCTGGGTCGCCATCACGAAGAACGGCTCCTTCAACTTGTGGATCGTGCCGCCGATGGTGATGCTGTGTTCCTGCATCGCCTCCAGCAGGGCCGACTGAGTCTTCGGCGTTGCGCGGTTGATCTCATCGGCGAGGACGATCTGCGCGAACAGCGGTCCCGGCTGGAAACTGAAGGCGCGACGGCCATCGCCCGTTTCGGAGATAATGTTGGTGCCGAGGATGTCGGACGGCATCAGGTCGGGCGTGAACTGGATGCGGTTGAAGTTGAGGTCCAGAACCTGGCTCAACGTCCGCACCAGTAGCGTCTTTCCCAAGCCGGGCACGCCTTCGAGCAGCGCGTGGCCGCCGACAAAGAGGCACGTCAGGATGCCGTGGACCGTATCGGAATGGCCGACGATCACCTTGGTGATTTCGCGATGGATTTTGCCGTAGGCCCGGCGGAACTCTTCGACGCGCTGCTGCATCGCCGCGGGACTACCGGCCGTGGAGGAGAACGAAGACATGAGATATCGTGAACCTCACAGGGGTACCAAGCTAATAGATTCTCTCTGAACTTTACCGCGAATTGCGGAGTTCAGTTGAGTTCTTGCTGATAGCTAAAAGCTGTTGGCTATCAGCTTTCAGCCGAACTGGTTTTACGTTGTTGCGAAGCCATTACTTCTACGCGCCAAGCGCGTTATTTATCCTTCCTCCGCTCATCCATGATCTTCTTCTTGGCGCGGGCGAGACGACTCATCACATCCTCCGTCGATTCCGCCTCCGGCTTGGCGGGTTCTGAGGTTGGACGCGCCGGCACGCCCGTTTGCGGCGCCGCGGCATCCAGCGCCGTCGGCAGCGGGCCGACCGGCGATGTCCCTGCGTCGAAGCGCCGCGCCCCACGGTCTTGTTCCCCTGAACGAACCGCGTGCAACTTGCGCGATTGGAGACGCTCCAGCACTTCCTCGCGCTCCGGTTCGGGTATCACCTGACCGCGCAAGCGCAGCCAGGCCCGGGCAAACCAGGAACGCACCTTGCCGGTGTCGATGGCGACGCGCCGGGCCGCCACGTCCGTCAACAGGACGAAGCCGGCCGCGAACACCAGCCAGTACCACAGCGGTAGACGGGCTTCGACCGGTTTCTTGAAGGAGCGAAACAACTCTTTCTCCTTCGCAACCTTTTTCAGCGCCTCCTCGTCGTCGTCGAAGACGCGGCCATTGGTGATCGCCGCGATTCGCTCCAGCAGCGGTTTGTTGCAGCGCACCACTGTGTACTCCGGCGCTAGCGGCAGCGTCTCGGCGCCGCGCACGATCTCGACCTCTTCCACTTCCTTGCCGTCGCGCACCACCTTCCGCGTCACCTGGGCCGTGATGAAGAACGTCCCCGACTCCTCGGCGCGAATCTCCGTCTCGTAGACTCCGGCTTCGCGCTGAACGAAGCGCAACTCCCGGCGTTTATCCGCTTCCGCGCCGCCCGCACCGGTCGTGATGCTGAACCGGCCCTGAACGCGCAGCCGCGAGTCGGGCTGTTTCTCTTCGTCCTCGGCTTCGAGGCGAACGAGGATGCGCCCGTCGCGGACTGTCGTCTTCATCTTGATGCGATCGCTCT
>JBBQPD010000058.1:0-13498 GCA_038331535.1 Gemmatales bacterium
AGGTGCTGCCGGACAAGAAGAATTCCAAGACGATGAGCCTCAAAGATTTTCAGGGTGCAAACGGGAAAAACGTCGTCCTGTTCTTCTACCCGAAGGCGATGACGAAGGGCTGCACCATCGAGTCGTGCGGCTTCCGCGACAAGGTCGAGGAGTTCGCCAAGCTCGATACGGTGGTGATCGGCATCAGCACCGACACGCTCGAAGATCAGCAAAAGTTCACCGAGAAGGAAGGCCTGAAGACGCCGCTGTTTGCCGATCCCGAGAAGAAGGTGACCAAGGCGTTCGGCGCCCTGAACGAAAAAAATGGCTTTGCCAGCCGCTACACGTTCGTCATCGACAAGAAGGGGGTTGTCCGCAAGATTTATACGACGGTCAAGCCCGGCGAGCATCCCGCGGAAGTGCTGACGTATGTCAAGGAAAACCTGAAGTAGCTCGATTTGCCGCTTGCGGCTTAGCGGATCGCGCCGCCAAGCCGCAAGCGGCATCTTCATCTCGGGCCGCGATCATGGACTCGCTGGAAAGCCGTCTGCTCGGCCAGACCCTCGCCGGCCGTTACCGCCTGAACAGCGTCCAGGCCAGCGGCGCGTTCGGCACCGTCTTTCACGCGCATCAATACTTCTGCAAGCAGTTCATGCGGCCGGTCGCGGTCAAGGTGTCGCGCCAGGTCGGCCTTACCGAAGAGACCGCGCCGCACCTCTTCGGCGATGCCATCGTCCTGGCTCGTCTACTCTCCGAGGGCGACCACGACCACGAAGGGCGGTCGCACCTCGTTCAAATCTTCGACATGGGGCTTCTGCCCGAGCATGAGGACCGCGCCTACCTCGCCATGGAGTACGTGGATGGACTGCCGCTCCTGTCACACATGCGGGCGGCGGGGCGTTTCAGCGTCGCCACCGGATTGCGCTTCGTGAAACAAATCTGCCGAGCGCTGTCGCTCGTCCACGCTCAGGGAGCCGTTCACCGCGACCTGAAGGCGGACAACATCCTCATCGATCGCCGCGGCGTCGTGCGCGTCGTCGATTTTGGCCTGGCCGCCTTTGCCGACGAACACGTCGGCTTCGTCCCCGGCGCGCTGGGTACGTTCACCTACATGGCGCCGGAAACGGTCCACGGCCGCTCGACGCCCGCCTCCGACGTGTACAGCCTCGGTCTCTTGATGTACGAGCTGTTCACCGGCGGCGGCCCGCACCTCGGCGCCGCGTGGCGCAACGACGACAAGGACGACCGCTGCGACGAGAATTATCGCCTTAAGAAGTCGTTTCAGTTCGCGCCTCCGTCGGAGGTGCAGAACGAAATCCGCAACGACTATCGCTGGCTGGACGGCCTGATCCTGCGCTGCCTGGAGACCGATCCAGCCCGACGTTTTGCCGACGCCGGCGCCCTGCTCCGGGCCGTCGAAAGCGGCGAAGCCGGGGAAGAATTGCCGCCTCTGCCTCCAGCCAACGAGGACCGTCCGCTGATTCGCGCACCGCACGCGGCGGATGCGGAGAAGGAGCTACTGCTGCGAGAAGCACGGCGATTGATGGCCGGAAAAGCGTACGATCAAGTGATTGACCGGCTCGACATTCACCGCCCCGCCGAGTGGGCGACGCTCGACACGTTCGGCGCGCGGACGCTGCGTGCGCTGGGGCAGGCGTATTTCGCCCAGGGCGATCTGGCGGCGGCGCGCGATTGCCTGGAGCAGCTACGCAGCGGACAGAAGCAACAGTCGCTGTTGCCCAAGGCGGACTATGCCGCGGCGCTGTCGGACCTGTTCAAGTGCTACCGCGGCCTCGGCCAGGCGGAGCAAGCCAAGGCATGTCAGGAAGAGGCGCGCGGATTATTGTAATCGTCGCCCGTGCTTCGCGTTTCGCGCGACGCCTAGCCAGAGGCTCCATGTACCACCCTTCCGAAACGCCCCGTACCGCGCGTCGCCAGACGGAAGCGCTCCCCGGCCGCGACCCGGAAGAGAACGCACGCCGCGCATTGGATCGAGTCCGCCGAACCCTGACCGCCTTCCGCCCCGGGCTGCCGCTCGACGCCGCCGCGTTACGGGCTGCCCTGACCTGCGCCTTGCCGCAACCCGATGACGAAGCGGAGCGCCAGTTCGCGCTCGGCTGGCTGCACTGGCTCGACGGCGACTTCGCGCAAGCCGAGCCGCTTCTGATGAAGGCCGTCGAACTGAGCCAAACAGCGACGGCGCAGCACGCCGAGTCGGCCTACTGGCTGGCGCGGGTGCGGCTGCGGCTCGAACGGACCGACGCCGTCGGCGGTTTCGAGACCGTGTTGCGGCAACTGGGCGGCTCACCGCAAGCGACCGCGTGGTTCGTCGATCTCCTATGGCGCGCCGGCCGCGTGGACCGGGCCGAGCAAGTGTGGAAGTCGGTGCGCGGCAACAAGCGCGTGGTCGGTTGTCCCGAGGGCGCAGTGCTGGAGGCGCGGTCGCTCTTACGGCGTGGGGAAGTCGGCGGCGCGGTCAAGGCGCTCGTCGAAGCTCAGCCGGTGAATGGCGTCGTTTGGGTCGAACGCCTGCTCCTGCTGGCATGGGCGGAGGTCGCGCAAAACAGACGGGACAAGGCGCAGGAGTTCCTGAAACGAGTCGAAGGCTTGCCCTATCCGCGGGCAGTTTTGGAAACATGGCGGCACGCGGTTGAACGCGACGGTCCAGCTGGTCACCAAGCGGAAGAATTCGTTCCCGCGATATTGCGCGACCTGGGGCGCGGCTACCGCGCGGCAGGGGAGGGAAGGATTGCCGAGGCGGTCGAAGCATTTCGTGCCGCGCGCGACCAACCGGTAGCGTCCGCGTTCGCCCGTTATTCCATCGCCCGCTTGGGACATGAATCCTTCTCTGACGTACTCGCTGCCCATCCCGGGTTATTCCTCGCGCTTCGCTGCCGTGTCTGGCTGGCACTGGAGCGGTTCCGACTGCGTCAGGGATCGCCGGGCGAATGGCTCGAAACCCTGAAACGGGAAGGTCGTCTCGGTTTCATTCCCGGCCGCGTCGTCGAACACTTTCGCCGCCTCGCCCTTGTGCTTCACCAGCCGCGGGCTGCCGAGGAGCTACGGCACCTCGTTCATGAGGGTCAGCAAACGGAAGCTCCCGTGCGGCGAAATCTGTTCCGTGTGGCGCTTGAGAGTGCCCGGCGCTTGCCCGTTGCGTTGGCGCGCGATCTTCTCTCCGAATGGGCCGCAAGGGACTGGCTCGCCACGGAGACCGTACTGAGTCAATCCCTGCGGCGGCAGTCGTTGCGCTGGACGATTCTGGAGACGGAGGCGGGAGAAAAGGCCGTTGACCTTCTGAGGAACGAGCCGTTGCTGCAAGCGGCCGCGGAGTTGTGGCAGGCCGCTGGAGAAGTCGCCGCTGACGAGACCTGGCGTGAGCGCGTGCGCGGCTTGCGCTCCTCGCCAAAATTGCGGCCTCTCGCCCAGGCGCTTCTTCTGCACGAGGCGGCTCGTCGGGGCGATGTGGCGGCGGTCGTGTCTTTGCTGGAAGAGGTAGACGCCTGGCGCGGCTTTCGGACCGCGCCGCCGGGCTTCGTGCTGCGGGCCGTCGCTAGCGTGGCGCACGGTCAGCCGGCACACGCGGGCTTGCGTCGCGCCCTCGAACGCTGGTTGCCGTTGTGGGACCGGACCGCTCTCGGACAAAGCGGAGCGGTATTGTCGGCATATGCCGGACTCGCGACGGCCCCGGCTAGCCGCTCCGAGGCGCCGGCCGGCGTCCCGCTCGTCGCCTGGCTGCTGCATCAGGCGGCGCGGGCGCTGGGCCGCGACGATGCCGTCGAGGCATTGGCGTGCATGCGCCGGGCACACGAGGCGGATTCGGATTGGGCGAGTGTGGCGGGCGCCTCTGTCGTGCGCGACGCGCTCCCGGAGCTGGAACGGCGTGCGTACGCCCAGACCCTCGCGGCGGCGCTGAGCGTGGGAGACGCCGCTCCCATCCCGGCCCATCTTCTCACCGACCTTGTCGATCTGCTGCGCGAACTCCCCGACGCAGACGGCGCCCCGGTGCGCGACCACCTCGCCGCCATCTTGACGCGCCCTCAGTTGGTCCCGCGCCTCGCTCACCATCTCGCCCTGATTGAACTGCGGTCCGCCCAGACCCTGGAGGAAAAAGAAGAGATAGCGGCCGCGGAACCGCACTGGCGCCGATCGTGGACCGCCTGGATACGCTTCCTCGCCGCGCCGCCCGAATCGGGACGGACGGCTGTCCCTGATGCGGCGCGGCTCATTTTCGACTGGCTGCTGGCCGGTCACCGCGTGAGCATCAGCGACCTGTTGGCGCGCAACGCCGTCGATGCGGCACGGCGGCACTGGGCGCTGGTGAAAGAATTGCCCGCCCTGACACGGGGGCAGTCCGAGGCGCTGGGCGACGACCTGTCCGGACGCATCGAACGGTTTCGGGATGACCTCGCGTCGGAGTACCTCGTCCGAACGCGCGAGGCGATGCGTTACGGCGAAATACCCGAGGGGTGGCGAGCCGACTACGAGAAGGGACTGTCTCAGCTGCGGCGATTGCTGAGCCTGGACCGCGACAACGTCCGCTTGCTCACGGCACTGGTCGAGGTGTGCAGCGACTGGTTCCTTGACCTCTATAACGCCGAGGACCGCGCGCGTTTGACGGAACAGGTCGCGCGTTTCGTCCCCTTCGCACAGCAACTCTCCCGGCTGGCGGAGGGCCGGCCCGGCGATCTGGCGGCCCGCGCGGCGCTGTCCGAGTTCTTCAAGTTCCGCGGCTTCGTGGCGGCGGAGCGAACCGAGAAAGTGTCGATGTACCAGGAAGCGCTGCGTTTGAATCCGGCCAACGACAATGTTCGGGAATTACTGAAAGAACTCGGCGTCGATCCTCAAGTCGGGGAGCCAGCATGACCAATCCGTTCGAGGTTCTTCGACTCGACCCCGAGGCGACGGAAGAAGAAGTGGTGCGCCAGGCCGAGCGCTTGCGGCAGCGCGCCACGGACGAGGCATCTCTCGGCGCGATCCGGCAGGCGGCCATGGCGCTGACCGGCAAACCGGAGGAACGCCAGCTGCACGCACTGCTGACCCATCCTCGTCCTGGCTGGGCCTCGGAACCGCTGGACCGATTCGTCGCAACCTTCCGTCGCGCCCCGGCATCGACGGCATCGCCGTCGCCGTGTCCCGAGTTGGACCAGACCGAGTTTATGCGCTTGCTCCTTGGCGCCGCCGCTGAGGAACTGGACCAGCCGCCGTTCGCCTTCGAGTCCGTCGAGGGTGCCGACGACGCCGACGAGTTAGAGCGGCAGTGGGCCGAGGCGCTGTGGCAGAGTTTGTTAATCGATCCGCGCGCGTGAACGACTTCCAAACCCGCGTTTTTGGTTGCTGGCGGGATCGATTGTGATATAACCCTGATCGAAGCCGTAGAGGCACGTCACGCAATGGTCGGCGATCGCTCAACCTCGAAATCGACCCATGAATGAAAAAAACCCACGCTGCATCGTACTCGGCGGCATCAACGGCGCCGGCAAAACCACGTCCTCTCGAACCATTCTGGCGGAGACGTTGCGCGTCATGACGTTCGTAAACGCCGACGTGATCGCGCAGGGAATCGCGGGCTTCGACCCCGACAGCGCCAACCTCGCGGCCAGCCGCATCATGCTCGAACGGCTGCACGAATTGGCGGCGCAGCGAGCCGATTTCGCATTCGAGACGACGATGTCAGGTCAAACGACGGCGAGCTGGTTGGAGACATTGCGAGTATCAGGGTATTCCGTTCAATTACACTACTTCTGGCTGGCGAGCGCGGACCTGGCTGTTTCACGTGTTGCTCATCGCGTCACTCGGGGCGGCCACCATGTTCCAGAGGCTACGGTGCGACGGCGCTACCGTCAGAGTATTCAGAACTTCTTCCAACTCTATCGCCCCGCGTTGAGTCGCTGGCAGGTGTATGATAATTCACAGCCGAACCTCCCGCGCTTAATCGCTTGCGGCGACGACGCGGGGAATGAATCAATCATCGATCAGGTCGCCTGGTCGCAAATGCAGAAGGTGGGTTTGCCATGAGCGATCCGTCCAAAAAGACGGCCGAGGAACACTTGGCCGAAGCCCGGCGCTGCGAGGCAGCGGTGCAGCGCGCCGTGCGTCAGGCCGTATTGGCCTCGGCCTATGCCGGCCAACCGGTGCCGATAGCGCGCGACGGCAAGGTCGTCTGGCTGTCGCCGGAAGAGATTTTCAAAGAGATGGGCGCCCCGCCGCTCGCCAAGCCCGACGACAAATCCGGCGCGGCCTGACGGAAAACGTCGTCAATACGGTGAAGGAACAGGTGAAGTCTTCACCGCTTGCGGCTTAGCGGTTCTCCCCCGCTAAGCCGCAAGCGGCGAAGGGGGAGACGCCGCCATGACCGTCTACGAACGCGCCCTGGAGTTCGTGCGCGACGGCGCGGCCATCGGCCTCGGCTCCGGGCGCGCCGCGACGCAGTTCATCCAGCTGCTCGGCACGAAAGTCCGCAACGGCCTGTCGGTGCGGTGTGTACCCACCTCTCAGAAATCGGCCGACCTCGCCCTGTCGCTCGGCATTCCGCTGATCGCGCTGGAGGACGCGCTGCCGCTCGACCTGGCCGTCGATGGGGCGGACGAGTGCGCTCCGAACCTCGATCTCATCAAGGGCTTCGGCCGGGCGCTGGTGCGCGAGAAGATCGTCGCCGCGGCTGCAAAGACGTTCATCGTCCTGTTCGGGAACAAGCCGCCCGACGACGTGAAGAACGTGCCCATCCTGGGCACCAGGGGCAAGCTGCCGGTCGAAATCGTCCCCTTCGCGGTGCCGCTGGCCCGGATTCGCCTGAGCGAACTGGGCTGCGATCCCATATTGTGGATGAAGGACGGCAAGCCCGGCGTGACCGATAATGGCAACCACATCCTCGATTGCGGCATCAAACCGATCGCGGATGCGGCCGCCTTCCAGGCGCGGCTGCGAGAAATCCCTGGCGTCGTCGATACCGGCCTTTTCCTGGGCATGGCGAACGTGGTCCTGTCGGGAGACGAGAACTTCAACCTGGTGAGCGAGAAAACGCGCCCGTGAATTGCCGGTTGCGGCTTAGCGGGACCGCGACTCCGCTAAGCCGCAAGCGGCGAAGAGTACCGCGAGAAAAGGAGCAACCATCGTGCAACTCGGAATGGTCGGGCTGGGCCGCATGGGCGGCAATATGGTGGTGCGGCTCAGCCGGGCCGGGCACCAGTTGGTCGTTTTCGACCGCGATCAGAAGGTCGTCGCCGACATCGTTAAGCAGAGCGGCGGCAAGGCCGTCGGCGCCACTTCTCCGCAGGATTTGATCTCCAAGCTGACGGCGCCGCGCAACGTCTGGTTGATGGTCCCGGCCGGCATCACCGACCGCGTCCTCGCCGACTACGCCCCGCTGCTGCAAAAGGACGACACGATCATCGACGGCGGCAATTCGTACTACATCGACGACATCCGCCGCAGCAAGGAGCTGGCGCCAAAGGGCGTTTCTTATCTCGACGTGGGCACCAGCGGCGGCGTCTGGGGCCTGGAGCGCGGCTACTGCCTGATGATCGGCGGCCCGGCGCCAGCGGTGCAGCGGCTCGACCCGATCTTCAAGGCGCTCGCCCCCGGTCAGGGCGCCACCCCGCCCAGCGAGGTCAAGGTGCTGAACGACCAGGGCGAGCCGACCGGCGAGACGCGAAAAGCGGGAGGAACCGCAGTCAACGGCTACCTTCACTGCGGTCCGTCCGGCGCGGGGCACTTCGTCAAGATGGTGCATAACGGCATCGAATACGCCCTGATGGCCTCCTACGCCGAGGGCATGAACATCCTCAAGCACGCCAACGTCGGCAAGCACGGCCGCGAGGCCGGCAGCGCCGAGGTCACGCCGTTGCGCGATCCCGAACACTACCAGTACGATTTCAATATGCAGGAAATCGCCGAGGTCTGGCGGCGCGGCAGCGTGGTCGCTTCCTGGCTGCTCGACCTGACGGCCGAGGCGTTTCTGGAGAATCCGAATCTGCCCAAGGAGGAGAAGACGGTCGCCGCGCACGGCGTGCCCGACTCCGGCGAAGGCCGCTGGACTCTCCTCGCCGCCATCGATGAGGGCGTCCCCTGCACCCTGCTGAGCGCCGCACTGTATTCGCGCTTCACGTCCCGGCACGAGGAAACGTTCGCCTGGAAGATCGCGCAGGCGATGCGCCGCAAGTTCGGCGGCCATTGAGAAAAGAAGTTGAACCACAGAGACACAGAGGCCACAGAGAAGACATCCATTCACGAGCCGCGACCCTCAGGGAGCGCTAGCCCCACCGCTCCCTGACGGTCGCGGCTCGTAAAATGTGGTTAGGACTTCGAGGATCGCATGGCGCAATTCCAATCGCTGCTTCCCCAACCGAACCTGCTCGTCATCTTCGGCGGCGACGGGGATCTGTCCTGGCGCAAGCTGCTGCCGGCCGTTTACAACCTCAACAAGGACGGCGCTCTGCCGTCGCACTTCGCCGTCGTCTGCTTCGGCCTGCCCAGCACTGACGACGGTCTGAGCGCCGCCGATCCCGACGAGTATCTTCGCCGGCGCGCCCGCGACGGCATCGCGCGTTTCTCGCGCCAGGCGCTCGAAGAAACTCACTGGAATGACTTCGCGCGCTGTCTGTTCTTCGTACCAGGCAGCTTCGGCGACGCCCGCGCCTACGAAAAGCTGAAACAGAAACTCGCTGCCATCGATCAGCAGTTCGGCGTCCCCGGCAGTCGGGTTTTCTACCTGGCGGTCCCCCCGTTCCTCGTCGAAACTTCCGTCACCCACCTGCGCGACGCCGGCATGGTTGCCGACCCGGAAGAGAAAACCGCCTTCACGCGCGTTATTGTCGAGAAGCCGATCGGTCGCGATCTGGAGAGCGCCCGCGCCGTCGTCAAGGCCGTCGATCAGGCCTTCGCCGAGAACCAGACTTACCGCATCGATCATTACCTGGGCAAGGAGACGGTGCAGAACCTGATGGTGCTGCGCTTCGCCAACAGCATCTTCGAGCCGCTGTGGAACCAGAAATACATCGACCACGTGCAAATCACGGTGGCAGAGGAAGAAGGTCTGGCCCAGTGGGACCACAAGACCGACCCGGCGCAAATGACCGCCAGCCGCATCGGCTATTACGAGGGGGTCGGCGCGTTGCGCGACATGGTGCAGAATCACATCCTGCAAGTTCTTTGTACCGTGGCGATGGAACCGCCGTACTCGCTTGACGCCGACGTGGTGCGCGATGCCAAGGTGAGTGTCCTGCACTGCCTCCGGCCGATGACGCGCGACGACGTGAAAAAGAACGTCGTCCGCGGCCAGTACATCGCAGGCGACGAGGAAGGTTGCTCGGTACCCGACTATCGCAAGGAAGTCCGCCTCTACTACTCGGAGTTCGTGAAGAAGCCGATTCCCGCCGCGTCAATGAACTCGACGACCGAGACGTTCGTGGCCATTCGGCTGTTCATCGACAACTGGCGCTGGTCGGGCGTGCCGTTCTACATTCGCACCGGCAAGCGCCTGCCAAAGCGCGGCAGCGAGGTCGCGATCCAGTTCAAGGACGTGCCGCAGGTGTTGTTCAACATGCACCCCGAGGTGCCGCTGGAACCGACCGTTTTGACGCTGAAGGTGCAACCGGAGGAGGGCCTGTCGATGCGCATCGCATCGAAGCTGCCTGGCCCGAAGGTGCGCATCTACCCGGTGCAGATGGAATTCAACTACGCCTCCAGCTTCGGGGCCGCCTCGCCGGAAGCGTACGAACGGCTCATCCTGGACGTGATGGCCGGCGATGCGTCGCTGTTTATGCGCCGCGATGCGGTCGAGACGGCATGGAAGTGGGTGATGCCAATCCTGGAGACCTGGTCGTCCGAGCGCGTGCTGAACCTGCCGGAGTACCAGGGCGGTACCTGGGGACCGATCGAGGCCGACCGGCTGATCCAGGCGGACGAGCGGCAGTGGCGAACCTTGTAGTTCTGCCGCTTGCGGCTTAGCGGGAGGCGACCACTAAGCCGCAAGCGGCGAATCTTGAGGGATTCTCTTGACCACCACCGGCACAACGCTGCCCCCCGAATTCGGCGCGGTGTTCGCAATCCGGGCCGTCGAGCGCGAGCTGACGGGCTTTCTCAAGCTCGCCGCCCAGGTGAGCGGGGTGCCGCTGCGCCGCGTCCATATGTCCAACCTCGTCATCTACTGCGACTGCATGGAGACGGCCGAGCGCGTATCGAAGCAGGTGCCCGACATTGTCGGCGTTCACCCGGCTCGCGTGTTGCTGCTGATCCGCGACAACGCGGCGAGCGGCAATGCGGTGACCGCCGCTGTGTCCGTGCGCTTCCGGATGCTCAGCCGTGGGCAGGAGGCGTGTTCGGAGCAGATCACGCTACACGCTCCCGAGGCGGCGGCCGACCGGCTGCCATTCCTCATGCGCCGTTTTTTGATCGGCGATTTGCCGATCAATCTGTGGTGGTCCTCGACGGTCCCGCCGCCGCTGGCCGAACCGGTGCTGTTCGACCTGGCGGAATGCGCCCAGCAAATCATTTACGATAGCCTCGGTTGGGCCGATCCGCCGCGCGGCGTGGCGGCAACGGCGGCGTGGTTGGAGACGGTCGAGCATCGTGTAGCCGGCCGCTGGCGCGTGGCGTCAGACCTGAACTGGCGGCGGCTGAAATACTGGCGGCGGCTCGTGGCCCAGGCTCTCGATGAGGCGTCGGCTCCCGGCGCCGCCGAGTCGATCACCGACCTGACGCTCGAACACGGTCCGCACGCCGTCGTCCAGGCCTGGAGCCTGGCGGCCTGGCTGGCGCAGCGCCTTGGCTGGACGTTGCAAAGTGGGAAGGTGCTTTCCGGCTCCGAGATGAACTGGCATTTCCGCACGTCGAAGGGCGAGACGCTGGTGCGCGTCCAGCGCCTGTCGGAGGGGCCGCCGGTAGTGGCCCGCGTGCGTTTATCCTGTTCGCTTGCCGGCAAGCCGGTGGCGATGAACCTGGCCGCCGACGACGGCTTCCGGCTGGGGATTACCCTGGAGGGGACGGACGCCGCGCCGCGCACGGTGACGGTGCCGCCGCTGACGGCGGAGGAGTTGATCGGCCGGCAGCTGTCCGACCGCGAGCCGGACGAGGCGTTTCGGCAGAGCATGGCCGTGGCACAGGCGATGGCGCGGAGTGTGGTGAAGTAAGGAGCGGGTTTCGGGGCACGGAGGTAGCGTGGAGATCGGACTATGTCGAACAAAGAATTGGTCCTGGAGGCGCTAAGGCACCTGCCGGAAGACGCCTCGATCGAAGCAATCACCGAAGAAATCGCGATCTTGGCCGCGATTCGTCGGGGAGAAGAGGCGGCGGACGCCGGACGCGTCGTGTCCCATGCGGAAGCTATCAAAAGGCTGGAGTCATGGAAACCTACCAACTCGAATGGACCGAATCCGCCCTCGACTCACTAGAAACGAATCTCGCGTACGTTGCCTTTCATGGGAGCGAACCGGCGGCCGAACGACTTCGCCAAGGGATCAGCGAACACACGGCTCTGCTCGCCTCGTTCCCATTTCTCGGACCGTTATACAGACGTGGAATGAAGAAGGAGATTCGGGAAATCGCCTATAAACAATACCGGATCTTTTATCGCGTGCTTGAGGATGAGAAGCGCGTTCAGATCTTGACGGTATGGCACGGCTCGCGGCAAGAGCCGGACTTCGGGGGCGGACGGCAACCTGGGTGACGAAACATTTGATTCGACGCAGAACCTTGGCGGACTCGCCGATGTACGCGCCGCTCAATATTCCGCAAGTGGAAACTCGGGCGTTCGTTGCACTCCGAGCTGTATCGTTCTCTTGAATGAGCCGAGGAGAGTCACCTGATGTTGCCCACTATCCGCACTTTCCCCGACGCCGAGGCCGTCAGTCGCGGCGCGGCGGAGGAATTCGTGCTACGCGCAAACGAGGCGGTGGAAGCGCGCGGGCGCTTCATGGTCACGCTCTCCGGCGGCTCGACGCCGAAGCGCATGTTCGAGATGCTGGCCGATTCGCCGTATCGCGATCAAGTGGCCTGGCCGATGGTCCACGTTTTCTGGGGCGACGAGCGCTCCGTGCCGCCGGACCATCGCGACTCGAACTACCGCCTGGCGAACGAAGCCATGCTGGCGCGGCTGCCGATCCCTATCGCCCAAATCCATCGCATCGAAGCCGAGCGCACCGACCGCGACGCCGCCGCGCGCGATTATCAGACCACCATTGCGAAGGCGTTCGGAGTCGATCCGAATGGTGAGCCGCCCGCGTTCGACCTGGTGCTGCTCGGCATGGGGCCCGACGGCCATACCGCCTCGCTATTTCCTGAGACAACCGCACTGACCGAAACGAAGCGCTGGGTCGTCGTCAACTTCGTGCCGAAGTTCACCACCGACCGCGTGACCCTGACGACGCCAATTCTCAATCAAGCACGCGAGGTTTTGTTCCTCGTCGCCGGTGCCGACAAGGCGCAGCCTCTCGCCGAGGTACTCGAAGGGCCGGCAGACGTCGCCCGGCTGCCGTCGCAGTTGATCCATCCCAAAACCGGTAAGCTGCTCTGGTTCATCGATCGGCTCGCGGCGACGAAATTGACGCACGACGCGGCTTGAGATAGCGCCTCGACTTGCTGGGGATAGGCATCGGGTGGGTGGCCGGGGCTGAACGCAGTGTCACCCGATATCAGGTTTTGCCGCGCAAGTCCGACACGGGTTTTGCCGTTTAATTCGGACATTCGTTTTGCCGCGTAATTGCGCAGCCGGTTGTGCCGCAGCGGGAGCCGGAGGATACCGTGCCTGGGGCAGTTCCATCCACCACTTCTGCTTGCGAGGATTGCTTATGCCACATCCGCTGCCGGTGCGCCAGGTTGTTGTGCGACGGTCTCAACAGGGCCAAAGTGTCACGGCCATCGCCCAGGCTCTCGGACTCGTCCCCCGTACCGTCCGTCACCTCTTGCAACGCATCCGCGTACAAGGCCACGCCGCCATCGCCGCCCCTAATCCCACCACCGCCGCCGCGCCCACGCCGGCTGTCTGGGAACTCTTCGCGGAGGCTCTGCGCCTACGCCGCGAGCACCCCCGTGGGGTGCTGGCCTGATCTGCGTGCTCTTACGCCGCAACCATCCCCAGGCCGAAATCCCGGCGGAGTGCATCGGGCAGCGCTGGTTCGCGCACGCCGGACTTTCTCCCGCCCCGAGAGGTCGTCGGCCGGGTGCCAATCCACCATACGCTCCAACTTAAGGCTCAGACACCGAATACAGGCCGCTGGAAGTGCCGCAAATTTTCTCCAGATACCCCAAAATGACGACTTCGCGTCCGCTCAGGTAGTCTCCCGCTCTTAAGTTGGAGCGTATGGTGCCAATCCACACCGCGCCGGGCGGCCGCACGAGGTCTGGCAGATGGACGCCGCCGAGCAGGTGCTGTTGCGCGACGGCAACCATTACGTCGGAAAACTCCATGCCGGGAGGCTGGTCTACGTCATGCTCGATCCGCACCGCCGCGAGTGGCTGTTCACCGATGAGCGCGGCCAGTAGCTCCGGACAGAACAGGCCGAGCAACTGAGCCGCGAGCGGA
>JBBQPD010000059.1:0-13364 GCA_038331535.1 Gemmatales bacterium
GGTAGCAGCGCGTTAGGCCTTGGGATTACCTGGATTCACATTCCCATTCCGTTGCCGCGGCTCTTCAGCGTCGATGAGCAGCCCACCGTGACGGTGCCGCTGAGCGAAGCCAACCTCACTTCGGTGGGATACGGAGAGCAACGGGTGTCCGGTACACGGACGCTTTCGAAACAGGAAATCAGTACCCTCGTCGCACAAGAACTCGCCGCCCAGCGGCCCCAGCCGACCCGACAAGATAGTGTCGCCCCTTGCCCCCAGCCCGATGACGCCGAGCGCCGACGCCTTGAAAAGAAACTGACCGACGCCGAGGCGCAAATCGAAAAGATGTCGAAAATCCTGCAGACCCTGGACGAGAAATTGCCCACGGTCCTCCCGCCGATCAAGAAATCCAATTAACGAGCCGCGACCGTCAGGGAGCGGTGGCAAGCGCTCCCTGACGGTCGTGGCTCGTTCGCGCGGTCACGGCAGCTTGCCGAGTTTGGTCGCGATATTCTGGACCTGTTTCTCGACTTGCTCTAGCCGTTTTTCGATCTGGTCGATTCGTCCTTTCAGATCGGCACAGCCATCGCGTTGCTGAGACGATTCCTGGACTCGGGCGGCTTCCTGGACTCGGGCGGCTTCCTGTTTTCGGGCTGTGTCTTGCTGCAGAAGTGCCTCACGGACGGCATCCGCGACGTCGCTCCGGCTGATCTCCTGCCGAGAGCCGCTCGCCAACCCGAATTCGGCGCTGCCGGTGGCGAAACGCGTCGTTTGGAAGGCGATCGGGATCGTCGCGGTGGCGAACGCGGGGACGACGGTCGTGACCGGCTGCTGCCCCCCGGCGAAGCCGCCCTTCACTTTGCTGATGTTCACGTTGAGGAACGAGCAAGATTTCGCATTGGATGGCGCACACGCCCCTTGCTGGCCACACGTCCCTTGCTGGCACGAAGCGCCCGAACGACAGGGAGCGATGAAGCGTACTTCGGGTTGTGAAAGCTCGACTACCACCTTCGGCCTGGAGGGGCAAACCGCACACGGCGGAGGACAGGGTAGTGCCAGTGCATCACACGGAGTCGAGCATGGGACGGCCGAGGATGGGGTGCCTACGGGCATACGGGCGCCTGCGGGGGGAGTTTCCACAATCGGTGGACCGGGGACGGGAGGCGGCAAATCTGAACCAGGAGATGGCGAGGCGAAGACCATCACCAGGCCGAACAATAGGGCCAGGGACGTGGGACGAAGCTGACGCATGATTGCCTTCCTTTGCAGTAGACGTAGCGGAACTGCACAGATTGCGCCAGTGCAGCGAGGAAAACTACCCTACCCTCCTTATCGGCTTTCGCGCCGTCTTGCTTGAATGCCCCGTTCCCCCAATTCGTGTGAACCGTGTGAACGCCGCGACCCCTCGGCGCTCGGCAACATGCCGTCGAGCGCGAAGGGGTCGCGAAAGTAAACAGCGAGCTTTGCGTTTACTGCTGAGTCAGCTTCTTGTGCAGTTCTGCGATCCTGGCTTTACTTTCGGGCGTCGCCGGCTGGATCTGGAGTTGGATGACCAGATCGGCCATGATCTGGGCCTGAACTTTGTTTTGGTCGGCCAGCTGCCTCGTGATGCCTTGGATGATCACCCTGGTACGCATGTCGTCCGCTTCCGCCTGGCGCCGTTGCATGTCGGCGTCGTAGAGCTGATCGACTTTCGTCTGAATCTTTGCGACATCACGCTCGATGTTGCTGAGGCGGTCCTCGATCTTCCCGACCCTTGTGGTCATCTGCGCGCAGTTGTCACTTACGGCGGGAACGGTCGGTTTGACGATTCCCCCTCCCGGAATACCGGAGACGAGGTCTGACTCCGCACGTTTCTGCAAGGCGAACTCGCTCCGAATCATCGTCCGCAGGGCTTCGTCGGTTGAACCGCCCGTGTTGCGGGAGAGAAAGAATTCGCTCGAATTTCCAGGCGTCAAGAAGAATTCGCTCGAAACCCGCGGCGAAAGGAAGAATTCGCTCGATCCCCGCGGCGTAAAGAAGAATTCGCTCGATCCTCCCGGAACAAAGCCGTGGTGGGCAGGGAACCAGGCTCCCCCACGATACACCGTATGTTGCCGGAAGACGGCTCCGCCGGCTCGGATAGGCGCCGCCGACAGGAACACGCAGGCGAGGGCCAGCGCGAAGGCGGAGAATCGATTCAATCGCATGTGTCATCTCCTCGGGTCGCAATGGTGGGAACTCGCGAACTCGTGATCCTGACTGCTTCTTGTATCCGCTTCCATTATAGCCGGCAATTCCGCTCAGTTGGCCCTTTTGCTGTCGATACCTTCACGGGCGGAACAGGCCGGGGCGGTAGGATTGTCCACTCCGGATTTTACGGCGCTCATGGACGAGCTTCCGTTTCCCGCAGACTTTATCTCCGGATGCTCAGACGCTGAGGTCTGAAGCAGCTGTCGCATGGCCGAGGTGGCCTGCCTCGATGGCGGAAGACTGATCTTTCCGGTCCTTGCTGGCCGGATCGCCGTAGGCGAGCACCTCGGCGGCGATGGCGCGCGAATCATCAAACGGGGGTAGTGGTTCCGCCAACTTCTGGGTAGTGGTTCCGGAAACCGATTCATGTGTAACTTGCCCAGTTCCTTCACCGCTCCGGGCACTCGAAGTGTTTTCAGCGCCGCTAATACAGCCGGCCTCGACGGAAGACGTCCGGCCGCGCTTTGCCTTCCCACCGGGCGGATTGGTGCTGGCCATCGTCAACTCCTCTGGACGGTTGCGGAAAAGGGGGTAGTGTCGCAGTTTGACACGCTCGCTGCCGCTTGCGGCTTAGCGGCGCAGGACCACTAAGCCGCAAGCGGCAATCGGTGCAAATCTCGTTCCCTTGCTTCACACTCCCCCCTCATCGCGCCAGGTTTTCAAGTTGCCTTTCACCTCTTCGGTGATGCGCGTCGCATTGTTGATCACGTTTTCTGTACCGTAGTTGTGTATTCCGACCGCGATTGCATCCCCAACTGTGGGTCGCATGTAGAAGACGGCGGCGCCGCTCTCCCCTTCCGTAGTGTCGATGGTGTAATCAAGTTGCAGGCCGGTCGGCGCATCGAGAAGGCCGGAGTCCCCCCACATCGTCCCGAGCAAAGGGGGCATCTGGTATTCTCCGGGATAGCCGATGATGTTGACGTTAAGCCCCTCCAACTCCCTGTTTGAGAGAACGCCAAAGCCGAACGCACCCAGGTCCGTTGGGAGGTCTTCATCGAGGATAATCGCACCGTAGTCGGCTCCTTCCTGTTTCCCGTCGTCTCCCGTGCTGTCTGTCCCGGCCCACCCTTGGGTACTCCGGAGGTTCTCGGTCGGGACGATGAAGGATCCGAACGGCATCGCGTCGCCATTACGACCTGGAATCACCTCCACCTGCCGGGCCCAGCCGCGAACGAGACCGGGAAAGCGGGAGTCGGGGTAGGCGTACACACAGTGGCCGGCGGTGATGATGGTGCGCTTACCGATGATCCATCCCGTTCCGAAAGCGAACCAACCCACGTCGAGCCAGATCCGCAGATAGCAGACGCAGCGGTGGGGGTAGTTGGTGGCGTCGTCGACCTGGGTCCGGTTGTCCCGGCCGATTAGCGCCTCCGGACGGACCGCGGCTTCCAGTCGGGCCAGGCGCGCGGCCAACAGACCGCCGTGCGAGAGAAGCCCAGCATCAACCGCCCGCGACTCGTCAAAGGGGGGGAGCGCCGTCGCCAATTCCGCCCGCCCCGCCCGCGGGAATAAGGGCTTCGCTCCGATCGGGGAGCTGGCCGTCTTTTGCTGATACCTTGTCCCCGTAACCCGCTTGTGCCACTGGGCCGCGGACGGCACCGCCGGCGGGCGGCCCGTGGAAACGGGCAGCCGGCCGGCCTCAATCTGGGTCCCTTTTGCCGACGCGGCGGCGGCCGGTCGAGCGTAGGGCTGGTTGCTTGCCATGAGCTGGGACTCCTCTCGAAATGGAAGGGATAGAATCGGCCACCGGTGCCGCACTACCGTTTAGCCGCGAGCGCTGTGCGCCTCGCGCTCGCGGAACGATCGCGGTTGAACGACGAAGCTATTCCTGGACGCCGCCTTAAAGCCCGCTCCCCTCATTGCGCCAGACCAGTAAGTTATCGCGGACCTCCGTGGTGATGCGCGTCGCATAATTGCTCACGCCCTCGGTGCCATAATTGTGGATTCCGGCGGCGACCGCATACCCTTCGGTCGGATGCATGTAGAAGACGGCGGAACCGCTCTCGCCTTCGAACGTGTCGATGGTGTAGGCGAGCTGTTTCACGGATGGCGCCCCGAGCTTGCCGGAAGCTCCCCACATCGATCCATGAACCTTGTCGCCCGGGTAGCCGACGATGTTGAAATTCAGCCCGTGCAACTCCGGGTCCGAGTGGATCCCGAAGCCGAACGCCCCCAGCTCTGACGGAAGGTCCTCATTCAAGATGATCGCCCCGTAATCGGCCTCTTTCTTTTTGCTCTCCGTCCAACCCTTGGTACTCCGCAGGTTCGCGGCCTTCACGGTGAATGGGCCGTACTGCGGCGGGTTTGGCGCGTTCGATCCCGGGAGAAATTCCATTTTCGTCGCCCATCCCCGAACGAGACCGGGAAATTGGGAGTCGGGGTAGGCGTAGACGCAGTGCCCGGCGGTGATGATGGTGCGCTTGCCGATGATCCACCCCGTCCCGTAGGCCATCCAACCCACGTCGAGCCAGATGCGCAGGTAACAGAGACAACCGTAAGGGTAGTCCGTCGTGTTCTGGATCGGAAATCGGTCGTGGTGAAAAATCGCCTCCGGTTGGACCGCGGCCTCCAGACGGGCCAGTCGGGCGGCCAGTGGTCCGCCGTAAGAGAGGAGTCCAGCATCAACCGCCCGCGCGTCGTCGAACGGAAGGAGTTCCGCTGCCGCCTCCGTGCGCGCGACCGGAGCAAACAGACACTTCGCCCCGATCGGAGACTCGGGCGGAGCGGCTGCCGGGCGACTGGCTGCGCCTGTGACCCGTTCGTGCAGAGCCAGCGCTGAGACTTCGGCGGATCGGGAACTCCTCGCAGCGGGCTTGAGACCTGGCTCAATCCCAGCCCCGCTTTTTCGACTCGGTGGCTTGTTGCTCGACACGGCGGACACCTCCCCAAAAAAACAGCGGACACTGTTGAAAAGAGCGCTCATAGACCCGAGAGGTTCAAATAACTAATACTCGTATACTAAAAGGCAGAACAATTGGCAAGATGGGATAGATGGATAATCTGGGTATAGTTAGTGAAGGAAAACCTAAAGTGAATATTCCCGATGAATTGTGAACATAAGATCAGTTCCGCCGAAGAGGCTTTACCAGAAGTAGGTGCCGCGAGCCGAGCGGCACCGGCCGAAGGGTCCGGCTCGGCTCGCCGGACCTACGCCCAGTCAGTGCCGCGCGCCGAGTGGCACCGGAGGGTCCGGCTCGCTCGCAGCTCACTTCGCCGCGATCGTCCGCACGCGCCCTTGCGAACCCGTCAGCACGTTCCGCATCCAGCGACCCGCCGGTCGGCGCGGCGCCGCGCTGGCCTCGCGCAGCGCAGCGACAAAGGCCAGACAATTCGGGAAGCGCCGGGTCGGGTCTGTGTGCAGCGCGCGCGCCAGCACCGGAACTTCCGCCTCCCGCGTCCGCGTCAAATCGACGGAGAACAGCGGTCCGCCATCCGGGGCCATTCCTTTGCGGAAGAGGCGAGTGCCGCCCAGGAGGTCGCACCACGTCACGGCCAGGGCATACTGGTCCGTCGAACTACACACCCTCCCCTGATACCGCTCCGGGGCGGCGAACGGCGGCGTGCCTCGCAGCCCTTTTTTGTGCGTCTGATGGCCCATGCCGGCACAGAGGCCAAAGTCGGCGATCTTGACGACGTCGCCCAACAGCAGCAGGTTCGTCGGCTTGACGTCGCAATGTTGCATGCCCTGCGCGGTCATGTTGAAACCAGGCAGCCGAAGGTCCGACAGGTAGTCCAGTCCGATGGCCGTCTGCTCGAGCAATTCGAGCAGGTGTCCGGGCGGGATGTTTCCGCCGGTCTCCTCGCGATACGCCTGCCGTAACTCCTCGAAACTTCCGTCCGCCCGCTCCATGCACAGGACGAGGTAATGCGAGCTGGCGAACACGTCGAGCAGTCGAATCAGATTGGGATGTTCCAGCGACCGGAGGCTCCGCAGAATGCGGATCTCGCCGCGGAGCAGGGTGGGATCCTTGCCGCGCGTGTTAATGAACTTGAGGGCCACGATGGTCCCATCGGGCGCCAGCGCCTCCCACACCTCGGCAAATCCTCCTGTCCCGAGTCGTTGTAACAGTCGGTAACCGGGAACGGGTTCAGTGTCCGCTTCCAGAGTCATGGGCTTCGTCCGCGTACGGGGAACGAGCGGGCACGGGCGGGACCGGTCTGCTCGAGGGTAGCTGCGAGTTGGGCCTGCGGGAAGTCAGGCCGGTACTCTAGCATAGGTCACGGACGGGCAAGGGCAAACGATGGGAGTATCAAAATTCATCCGGGGCGCGAAGCAGCTGGTCCACTTTGTCACCGGAGTTGTAATGGACGCATCACGAAACCGGCCGCACCAGCTCCAGCACGCCCCACAAGGACGGATCGTCGCCATACGGGAAGTCGCTGCCGATACTCAGCGTTTGCTCGCCCAGCTCGGCGTCGCGGATCGCGTAGAACACGCCGAGGCGCGGGTGCTGCTCGGGGTCGAATCCGTTGAGCACCGACACCGGCAGAAACGCTTCCAGCCGGTAGCCTCCGGCGATACGGCCGCGGTTCAGCAGCACGGCCTCGGCATTGTGCGGCGCGTCCTCGCTGGCGCGATTGATCTTCGACTGGACGACAGCCGGTTCGTCGCCCTCCGAGCCGCCGCCGGTCGGCAGGAAGTGAAACTGATGGCAATAGCGGCTCGCCCGGTGGCTGGCGCGGGCGTCGCGGGTGTCGATCCACAGCGAGACGCCGTCGGACACGCGCGGCCGCGATACGTCGGCCGCCGCCTGCTTCTCCTTGCCGCGTACCGTGATCTGAACGCCCAGGCCGCGCTCGTTCCACGCCAGGCGCACGTCGGCGAAGTCGCGGCGTTCGTCCATGTCGGTGTAATTGTCGAGGCGACAATCATCGGGAAGTTCGAGCAGGTCGTCGCCCTCTTCGAGCGGCATCTCGGCGATGTAGGGACACGGATGTGTCACACGAAACAGGAACCGATGCGGAACGAGGGGCATGAGACGGTCCTTGCCGTATTGCCGCTTGCGGCTTAGCGGTAGCCCTCCGCTTCGCCGCCAGCGGCAAATCAATCGTCAGTTCAACAAACTCCGTTGCAGCACCTCGCGGGCGCGGTCGAAGCCCGGCTGCCACGTAATCTCCGGCGTGCCGTTCGCCAGGCAATCGCGAACCTTCTCCAGCGTATTGCGTCCCATGTGCGGGCACTTGTTGCAGGCGCAGGTGATGCCGGCGACGGGATGATAGCGATGCCGCGGGAACTTGCTCTCCAGCTGCCACATCATGTTCGCCTCGGTGGCGACCAGGAAGTCCGTCGGCTTTTCATAACTCGAAACGTGCTTCAGCATCGCCTCGGTGCCGCCGACGAACTCGCTGTGTTCGCGGATGTTCGCCGGGCATTCGGGATGCGCCAGTGTGACCGCGCCGGGGAACTGCTTCTTCATCGCCAGCAGGTCGCCGACACTGAAGATTTCGTGAACCATGCAGGCGCCGTCCCAGAGGATCATCTTGCGGCCGGTCACCTCCGAGAGATACTGGCCCAGGTGCCGATCGGGGACGAAGAGAATCTCGGAATCTTCGGGTACGCCGCGGATGATCTGCTCGGCGTTGCCGGAAGTGACGACCCAGTCGGACAGCGCCTTGACGGCGGCCGTGCTGTTGATGTACGTCACCGTCTGGAACTTACGGCCGTTCTCGCGCAGCATTTCCTGATAGCGCGCCAGCTTCGGCGCGGGACAGCTCTCGGCGAGGCTGCACCCGGCCTTGAGGTCCGGCAGCAGAACGCGCTTCGTCGGGTTGAGAATCTTGGCCGTCTCGGCCATGAAGTGAACGCCGCAAAAAACGATGGTCGGATTAGCGACCGTCGTCGCGGCGCGGGCGAGTTTCAGGCTGTCGCCGGTAAAGTCGGCGAGCGCCTGGATTTCGCCGTCCTGATAGTAGTGGGCGAGGATGGTCGCGTTGTGTTTGGTCTTCAGGTCGCGGATTTCGGAGACGATGTCGTGCATGGCGTGATCCTTGTTTTTTGTGTGGCGGAGGACAACCCACATCTATTGCCGCTTGCGGCTTGGCGGGAGGGAACCGCCAAGCCGCAAGCGGCCCTGTTTCTATCATTATAACGGGATCGGGCCAGAAAGAAGGAGCCATGAACGAATTGCGCGAAAACGATGTGCCGGGCGACGCCAACAGCGTACCTCTGCGCGGCGACCACATCACGCTCGCGCAGGCGGTGAAGGTCGTCGGCATCGCCGACACTGGCGGGCAGGCGAAGCTCGTCATCCGCAACGGCGACGTGGCGGTCAACGGCGTCGTCGAGACGCGCCCCGGCCGCAAGCTCCGCGCGGGCGACCGCTTCGGCACTCCCGGAGGCCCCGAGTGGACGATCACCGCGTAGACGCAGCGCCCGCCGGGACTCATTCAACGACGCTGCTCGACCGCCCCTGGCCGATGTGGCGGCTCGTCCTCGGCCTGGCCTGGCCGGTGCTGGCGCAACAGCTTCTCGTCCTATCCGTCAACCTGTCCGACCGCCTGTTGGCCGGCCGCTTTCAGCACGTCGATGACGCGGCGAAGGCGGCCAGTCAAAACGCCCAGACGACGGCCAGCTATCTCTCCTGGGTTATCTCCAACTACACCATCCTGGTCAGCGTCGGCAGCACGGCGCTTGTGGCGCGCTTCATCGGCGCCGGCGACCGCACAGGGGCGCGCGCCGTGACGCACCAGTCGCTCCTGCTCGCCGTCTGTCTCGGCATCCTGGGCAGCGCCGTCGGATTGCCCCTTCTCCCCTCCCTGATGGCGCTATTAGACCTCCACAGCGCCGCGGCGGACTACGCCGTCGCCTACCTGCAACCGCTGTTCTGGCTGCTGACGTTTCAGATGATCGAGTCGGCGGCCATCGCCTGTCTCGTCGGCGCCGGCGACACGCGTACCGGCTTGTGGGTGCTCGGCAGTGTCGCGGTTCTGAACCTTCCCCTGTCGTGGCTATGCTTCCACGGCATCGGGCCAGTGTCGGGGCTGGGCTTTCCCGGCATCGCCCTGGGAACTGCCATCAGCAACCTGATCGGCGGGATCCTCGTCCTCACGATCCTCTGGCGCGGCCGGGCAGGCTTGCGGCTGGAGCTGCACTGGTTTCGACCGCACTGGGATCTGTTGCGGAGGCTGCTGCGCGTCGGTGTTCCGGCGGCGGCGGATGGCTTTTCGGTCGCGGTGGGTCAACTCTGGTTTCTCTACATCGTCAACCACCTCGGCGACACGTCCGGGGCGGCCCACGGCATCGCCATCCAGTGGGAGGCGCTCGGCTACCTCTCCGGAGCGGCCTTCGGGACCGCGGCGATGGCCCTGGTCGGCCAGAACCTCGGTGCCGGCCGACCGGACGGCGCGGCGCGCGGCGCCTGGACTGCGTTCGCCCTCGGCAGCACGGTGATGACTTTGATGGGGGCCGTGTTCTTCGTCCTCGCCGTTCCCATGTTCGAGCTGTTCTGTCCTGACGCCGGACAGCGCCCGATTGTCGAGGCCGGCGTCCCCGTGTTGCGGCTCATCGCCTTCGGTATGCCGCCGCTGGCGTCATGCATCATCTTCACGTCGGCGCTGCGCGGCGCGGGCGACACGCGCGTGCCGGTGCTGTTCACCTGGTTCGGTTTCTTCGCGGTGCGCATCCCGCTGGCGTACCTGTTGACCCGCCCGGAATTTGGCCTCGGCCTGCTCGGCGCCTGGCTGGCGATGATCGCCGACATCGTGGTACGCGGCGCGTTGATCCTGTGGCGCTTCGCGGGCGGCAAGTGGCGGACGATCCGCGTGTGAGCGGTTGCGTTCGCCGAACGGGAATCATAGAACACCGGACAACTCGATCCGTTTACTCGCATTCGCGGAGTCTCCGATGTGGCCATTCTTCAACCTGCAACTTATCGGCGGTTTCGCCGCCTTTGGCATCCCGATCGCGCTGCTGGGACTGGCGATCCCTTACGCCGTCCTTTATCTGCGCGACGGCCGCAACGAGGACCACGACCCTGAGATCGGCTTGAAGTCGGCTCTCTATTTCATGTTCAGCCTGTCGATCCTGCTCATCCTCAGCGGCCTGACGATCCTCGTCGTCGATTTTCTCATGGGAGACAAAAAACTCGCCCCGGCGGGCAAACCACTCACCGAGTTCAGCGAAACGCAGCGCAACGCCGCTGCGCTGATGGTGTCGGGCTTCGCGATCGGCCTGTTCCACCTGGTCGTCATCCTCGGCTTCACAAACGACCGCCGTTACCCGGCGGCGCGGCGCGTCTTCGTCGGCTGGCGACTGGCCATCCACAGCCTTGTCGTGCTGGTCGCGTTCACGGCGCTCGTGATGCAACTCTTTCAGGTAGACGTGGGCTGGGAGGATATGAAAATGCTCTTCGGCGTCCTGCTGGTGTGGGGACCGTCGTGGCTGATTCATCTGCTGCTGATGCGCATGTACGGCAGCGTCGCAGCTGCGCCACGCCTGCGCCGGCCGACGCTGGAGGATTAGGTGTTTTGCCGCTTGCGGCTTAGCGGCCGCGTTCCCGATGGCATCATCTTCGGGTTGCGGGTATCGTATCGGAGGATGGCGGCAGGAACGGTCTTGCCGTCGGCTGTTCAGGAGGAGTGCCTCTCATGTCAGCGATAGCTCCGGCAGTCAGCGAGTCGGCCATCTGGACGCGCATCATTGAACCCGAACGTAACGGTCTTTCGCCGGAAACTGCGCGTTAGGCGGCAGGAGGCGTGATGCACGGCTCAGTTATCTTCCACAGCCCCGGCGAATTGAAAGCCAGTGCCGCCGTTAGCGGGTGGTGGAACCGGCCCCCTGCCGAACTGGTCATCGAGTCCGGGGCAGCCGGCGGGTTCGGGAACGACGTCCACAACGCCTGTGCCGAGTTCGTCGGCTGGTGCCTCTCGCGGTTCCCGCGGCCCGGATCCTTCGGCGTCCTCAGCTTGCCTGGCGTCCCGTGGGGCGAGGCCGATTACGACCCGTGGGATTGGTACGAGCGGCTGATGGCCGAGGTCGCGGGGTGGAACCCGCCGCCGGTGCTGGTCGATCTGGACGAGTTCTGGATCACCCACCGTGGCGAAATTCTATGGCCGCCATCAGAGCGTCGCCGTGGGCGTCGGACGGACCGGCGGTCGCGGCTTCCGGGTGCGCCGTTCCCAGTGGGCTGGTTCGGCCAGGGGCTTGGCGACGTTCGTCCCGGCCGAGGTACCTATACCTGCTATCCGCCCGAGGAACTGCCGCCAATCCGAGTGCCTCTGTCCGGCAAGTTCGATTGGCTCCGATCCGCCCCCGAGCATGACCGGTCCATCGCCGCGGACCCCGACCAGACCGTGGCGGCGTTGGACCGGCTCGTCGCCATGAACCCCGCAGGACTGCCCCGCGACTTCGTCGAGTTCTTCCGGTCGCCGGCCCTCTGGCGGCGGATCCGGTCCTGCACCGACTGCTACCTTCGTGTGGACTCGGCCGCGGTCGGCATCCGCGGCGGGCTGGGTTCGCTTATCCGGTTCATGTCCGACTCGCAGGACTGTATCCACTGGCACCTTTGCCTCTCCGCATGCGGGACGAGGCATTCGGTTGTCGCCACGTACTTCTACACCGGGAGCGAGTACGCCCACCTCAAGGGCGGCCTGCCCCACCCGAAAGACATAACCACCTGTGCCGGGTCGTTCGAAGAGTTCATCTATCGTTTTTGGCTTGAGAACGAGTTGGGGTATTCGTTGTACGACCAGAGCAGTATGCCCGAGGGCGGCGAGGAGTACCTCGCTTACTACCGAGGAGCAAAAGAGGACGCAGCTCATTCGTGCGAAGGGAATCGGTGAAATGATCGATGTCTCTTTTCCCCCTTGATCATTCCAAGAACACCCCCCGGCCCACACCAAAGAACGGCGCCAATTTGTCGATGTGCCCCAGGTTTAGCGCGCGCTTTCCGCCCAGCACCGACGACAGGGTGGAGACGGCGATCCCGGTTGCGCCCGCTACTTCCGATAGCGTCGCCTCTCGGGCTTCGATCAAGTGTCGCAGCATCGCCGCTCCGGACACTGACGGCATCGGGATGTTGGCCTCCTCGTAGCGCCGAATCTCATGGCTCAGGCTGTCTCGGTAGCCTTCTTCCTGCTGGTCCAGGGGTTTCTTCCGGGCCAGGAGTCGGTCGAGAACGGTAACAGCGTCGTCCAGTTCCTCGCTTGAGCGCAAGGGCCGAATGGGGAACGCGGTTGCCAATTTGAGGTAGCTGGCGCTGGCACGTAGCAGGGTCTTGCGGGTTGGTAGAGCTTTCTTCGGCTTGCGGGTCGAGCGAGGACTGACGTTATTTGCGACCATTTTTTTTCTCTCCCGCAGGCCGCTTCTCGCGGCAGTCGCAGAACTTCTTCCAGGCGTCGCGGTCGTACTCCGCATGGGACATAACGGCGACCACGAAAAGGGTCTTCCAGTTTAGCGACCGACGAACGACCAGGCGATAATCGCCGCCACAGATGTTGAAGATGAGGCAGCAGTGGAAATAACTGGCCTTCGGGTAGGTCCGCTGTACGTCGGACCACTGCATCCAGTCCGCCTTCTCCGCGACCTTGAACCAGGCGGCCAGTAATTCCTCCGCCGCCGCATGTAGCGTCCAGAACTCCACGAGCTTCTTGCGGGAGATGACGTGCATCGTCTCACTATTTCCCGTCGGACACTCAAACCGTTATCCTAAACCTATTTTTCGCATTTTGCGAAACGTGTCAAGTGCATTTCGCATTTTGCGAACATGAGGTTGTGCCTTAATTCAACTCCACCGCTTCTTCCCAGTGTTCGTACAGCCGCGCGATGTACGCCTTCGCCTCCTCGAAAGCCTTCGTCGTCTGCTTCACCTTGTCGCCTTCGCGGTACAGTTCGGGATTCGCCAGCGCTTCCTCCAGGCGGCGCACTTCTTCCTCGGCGGCGGCGATATCGACCTCCAGTTCCTCCACCTTGCGATACGGAAATTGCCGCTTGCGCTTCGCTGGCTTCGAGGACGAAGAGGCCGCGCGGGACGGCGCTTTCGGCGTCGTGTCCTTCTTCTTCTCGGACTCGGCGAGGGCGGCGGCCTTCTGGTCGCGCATCATCTCGTAGGTGTCGTAGTTGCCGTGGATCACGTCTACCTTGCCGGTGCCGTCCAGCACCAGCAGCAGATCGACGACGCGGTTCAGGAAATAACGATCGTGGCTGACGACGATGC
>JBBQPD010000060.1:0-13150 GCA_038331535.1 Gemmatales bacterium
AGCATGTCGCGGGCGGAACGCTGTCCCTCTCCAGCTCGTCCACGATCAGATCGTTCAACTTGGTGCGGGCATAGTTGGCGGCGACGGCGAGGGCGTTCTTGATCGCCCGGTCGCCGCTGCTGCCGTGGCAAATGATGCAGATGCCGTCGATGCCCAGCAGCGGCGCACCGCCGAAGGCGCTGTAATCGTAGCGGGCGACGATCGTCTGCAACGCCCGCTCGGCCTTGTCCTTTTCCAGGTCCAGCGACGCCAGCAACTCGCGGGCGACCATCTTGATGGTGAAGTCGAAGGTGCCTTCGCAAGTCTTCAACACGACGTTGCCGACGAAACCATCACAGACGACCACGTCCACCTCGCCGCGTTGAACGTCGCGGCCTTCGACGTTGCCTTTGAACGACTCGCGCAGCGGGCTGGCGTTGAACAGGGCGTGCGTGTCCTTGGCCAGATCGTGCCCTTTGGCCTCCTCGGAGCCGACGTTCATCAGTCCGATGGTCGGCTTGGGGCGCTTGAGGATGTGGCGGGCGAAAATGGTGCCCATGACGCCGTACTGGAACAGGTTCTCCGGTGTCGGGTTGATGTTGGCGCCCACGTCGATCATGATCGAGGGGCCGCGCAAGGTCGGCATGATGGCGGCGATGCCGGGCCGGCGGACGTTCTTGAGGAAGCGCTTGAGAAACAGGCCGCCGGCGACCATCGCGCCGGTATTGCCGGCGCTGACGATGCCGTCCACTTTGCGCTGGGCCAATAGCTGCCAGCAACGACTGATGGAATTGTCGGGCTTCTTGCGCAAGGCGACGACGGGGCTTTCTTCCATGCCGACGACCTGCGTGCAGTGGAAGACTTCGAGCCGGTCGCGGTCGGCGCACCCTTCGAGAAGCGGATCGATCTGGGACTGGTCGCCGACGAGCAGGACGCGCAGCTCCGGGTCGTCGGCCACAGCCTGAACGGCGCCGGCGACGATCGGGGCCGGGGCGTGATCGCCCCCCATCGCATCCAGCGCGATCCGCATGGCTTACTTCTCCTCTTCCTTGACCTCGACTTCGCGATCCTGATAGTAACCGCAGTTGGAACAGATGCGGTGCGGCAGGACCGGCTGCTCGCAGTGGCCGCAATACTGGACCTGGATCGGCTTGAGATGATGGTGACTGCGCCGAGCGCCTTGCCGGGAACGTGAGGTTCGTCTTTTCGGTACCGCCATGACTGTACGCCCTGTCGTTTCGGTCGTGGGAAAGAGGTCATCGTACTTGCTGGTCGCGAAACGGCAAGCACGGATAGCTCCTCATATCATACAGGTAACTGCTCGTTCCGACAGCGCGGCGGGGAGGGACCGATGGATCAACTCTGGGCACCGTGGCGGCTCTCCTACGTGGCCACCGCCAAGGCGGCGACACCCGAAGACCCCTGTTTCCTCTGCCGCGGACTGGCGGCGGATGACGACCACACGAACCTCATCGTCTTGCGCACGCCGCTTAGCGCCGCAGTCCTCAATCGCTTCCCCTACAACAACGGCCACATCCTCGTCTGCCCGCGCGCCCACAAGGGCCGCCTCGACGAGCTGACCGCCGACGAGCTGCTGGAGACGATGGAAACGTTGCGCCGTCTGGTCCGTGTCCTCGACGGCCTGATGACGCCGGACGGCTACAACGTCGGCCTCAACCTCGGCCGCGCTGCCGGGGCCGGCCTGCCCGGCCATCTGCACTGGCACATCGTTCCACGCTGGAACGGCGACACGAATTTCATGCCCGTCCTCAGCGACGTCAAGGTTATCGTGCAATCGCTCGACGCGCTCTACGATCTGGTAACGCAGCGGCTGCGCGACGAAACCAAATAGCTCCCGCTTGGGCTGCGGTTTGTCCCCCCGACAAGCCGGGGGGCTATTTGAAATGGACGTATCCGACTTTGCGCTCTTCAGCCCGAAAGGCTGGGGTCGGGAGAGGATTCGCCTTTGTTCTTGCCGCGGTCCAAGAGCCTGCGGCTTACTGTGCATTCTTGATCCCGTACATACCCATCTGCTGCTTGCAGTCGTCGAGGATTTCCTTCGTCGCCGTCGCGCCGACGCGCGTGACACCAAGGGCGCGGACGGCCAGCAGACGCTCGTAAGAACGCACGCCGCCGGCCGCCTTCACCTGCACCTTCGGCGGCGCGAAGTGGCGCATGAGCCGTAGGTCGTGGTCGGTCGCCCCGGCGTCGCCGTAGCCAGTTGAAGTCTTCACGAAATCGGCGCCGACCTCGCCGCACAGGATGCACAGCCGTTCCTTCTGCTCGTCGTGCAGGAAGCAGTTCTCGAAGATCACCTTCACGAGCGCCCCCGCATCGTGGGCGGTCTCAACGACGGCCAGGATGTCGCCGCCGACGTACTGCCAGTCGTCGCTCAGCACTTTGCCGATGTTGACGACCATGTCCAACTCGCGGGCGCCGTCCTGGATCGCCTGTTTAGCCTCCGCGACCTTGAGAGTCGTGACGTGCCCGCCATGCGGAAAGCCGATGGTCGTGCCGACGGCGACGGTCGAACCAGCCAGAACCTCGGCCGCCATCTTGACGGCGTAAGGTTTGATGCACACCGATGCCACGTCGTACTCGCGCGCCAGCCGGCAGCCCTCTAAAAGTTCGGCGTCGGTCAGGGTCGGTTTGAGCAGCGAATGGTCCAGCATTTTCGCAATGTCGCGATACGTCGGATTGGACATGACGAAATCCTCGGCGGCACTCGGGAGGAGGGGGAGACGACGAGGATTAGGGTAGCGGATTGCCGCGGTGGATGCCAGCGGTCAGTTCGGGCGGTTGGCAGACCTCGACCGCCGGCCGAATTGCCTCTCTCGCGCGCTCTCCTTAAAGTCCGCTCAATCCGCCGTCCGATCCTTCCAGGGGAGGCTCCTCGCGGCGAGTTGACGATCACCGTACGGAGTCGCCTTCCCTTCTCCCCGAAGTTGCCCGGATTCGGCAGCTTCACGCGCATGGGCGCGAGAAGGGCACGCGAGCACGGAGACGACGATGGTCGAGACGCAGGCTTTGCTGGGCAAGATCACGTCGCTGCGGCAGCGGCTGGAGCAGTCGCAGGGACTGGCGCGCGACGCCGGTTCCGCCGCTGTCTCGCTACTCGGCGATCAAACCGGCCCGCCCGAACGCGGTCCGACACTCGAACAACTGGTCGGCGTCGGCAGCGACCACGATTCCCAGCTCGATAGCGTCGTCCGTCCGCTAACCGGAGCGCTGAAGGAAGACCGACGGCCATTGCCGCGACTACTTACTGCCCGCGGTCGGCGCGTGCTGGAACGCGGCCGCGAGCTGCTCGGCCAGTTGCGTGGGCTGTCCGACGCCTTCACGCCAAACGCCGACCCGGCGCTGTCCGTCGAGGAGGCGCCGGCTGTGCCCGCGCTGGAGCGCACGGAACCGCTGGCCGTACTCTACCGCGAGACGGCGTCGATGACCGACGTCGCGCTGCGGATGATTCCCCTGATGCCCGACACCGCCACCGCCCAGTTGCAGATGTGTGAGGGGTTGGAAGGCATCCTCAACGCCGTCGCCGCCCGCCTGCGCGTCCTCGACGCCGGGGTCGGTCGTCATCGGCGGGAACACGAGCGCGTCGCCGTCCTCGGCGAGCTGTTCAGCGCCGTGCTGCGGGGCGAGAAACGCCAGCCGAAAGGGTTTGTCGATCTCGCCGAGGAAGTGCTGGCTGACGCGGCGGAGGGTGGTCCACTGCGCTTCGCCCCGTCCGACATGGCGCACCCCGCCCGTTTCGCTGCCGCCCAGGGGTTGAATACCGCCCGCGTCGTTGCTCGCATCGTTCGCCACCACGCCGAGTGGAAGCAGCGCCCGCTCGACGCCGTGCTGGCCGCCTTGATCCACGACGCCGGCATGGCCCGCTTGCCCTCCGAGATCCTGGCGCAGTCCGCTCCGTTGTCGGACGAGCAGCGGCGCAAGGTCGAGGCGCACTGCCGCGCATCGGCGGAACTAGCTGCGGCGGTCTGGCCGCAGTCGGCCTGGCTGGCGCTGGCGGTCCTCGGGCACCACGAGCGCCAGGACGGCACCGGCTATCCCGGCGGTTTGCGCGAGAACCAGATCGCGTCGCTCAGCCGCCTGATCGCCGTGGCAGACGTTTACGCGGCCATGGGTGCCGTGCGGCCGTATCGTCCAGCCCGCGCGTCGCGCACCGGCTTGACCGACACGCTGCTGCTCGCCGAACAGGGGTTGCTCGACCGCGCCTGTGCCGAGTCGCTGTTGTACCTGTCCTTTTACCCGGTCGGTACAGCGGTGGAGATGGGCGACGGCTCGGTAGGAGTCGTCGCGGCCACACCGTCCGCCTGGCGCGACCTGAACAGCCCCGCCCGGCCGGTCGTGGCCGTGCTGCTCGACGCCGAGGGCGCGCCGCTGCCGGCGCCGCGCCACCACGACCTGATGCAGTGCGAGCATCACAGCATCTTGCGCAGCCTGACGCCACGCGAGCGGCGCGAACGCCTCGGCGGGCGCTTTCCGGAGTGGGCGTAGATCCAAGTCAGAGTGACGCGCTCGACTGCCGCTTGCGGCTTAGAGCCTGTCCCAGAAGTAGGTTCTACGAGCCGCGACCGTTAGGGAGCGCTGGGGACATGCCGCAAAAAACGCTCCCTAACGGTCGCGGCTCGTGAGAAACGACACCTTATGAGACAGACTCTCAGCCCGGATTATTCACCACAAAGACACAAAGAACACAAAGGAAGATAGAGTCAACAGATCGAAAACAGGGGTTGAACCACCCTGTATACGGTCTCGATCCAAGACCGGATGCTTCTTCTTTCCTGGTCTTTCTTTGTGTCCTTTGTGTCTTTGTGGTGAATAATCTGGGTTAGAGGTGCAGAACCGCGAAGCCGCAAGCGGCAAACTACGATTCGGTGCCCTTTTCGTTCTGACTTCTGCATTCGAGGTGTCGTCATGTCCAGCGCCGCCGGCTATCCGCAGGCGACGCGCCACCCGTGGCCCAGTCTACTGTTCCTGCTGCCGCTGCTGGCGGCGTACGAGATCGGCGTCGTCTGGATGGGCGGGGAACATCCGGAATCGCTGCGCAACGGCGCCGACCACTGGATGCGCTGCCAGCTGATGGCGGCGAATCGCTCGCTGGGCTGGTTGCCGCCTACTTTGCTGCTGCTCGGCTTTCTGATCTGGACCTGCCGCCGCTGGGGCGACCGGCCCGCAGACCTCACGGGCGTCCTCAGCGGCATGACACTCGAAAGCGTCGGCTTCGCACTGGGCCTGTGGGGTCTGAGTCGCGCGCTGGCCCCACTGCTTGAGCATTTCGGCATCGCGTTGGCCGCGGGCGAAGGAGGCGAGGCGGGTTTCCGCCGCATTATTCGCTTCCTCGGCTCTGGCATCTACGAGGAGGCCATCTTCCGCCTCGTGCTATTCTCAACGATGCTCGCCGCCCTGTCGCGCTTCGAGCTGAAGGGCTGGTTGGCGACTGCCCTGGCCGCGGTTGGTTCCGCGACCCTCTTCTCGGCGGCGCACCATGTCGGCCCCTTCGGCGAGGATTATCGCAACTACCTGTTCCTCTTCCGGCTGCTAGCGGGATTGTACTTCGCCTACCTGTTCCGCTACCGCGGTTACGGCATCGCGGTCGGCAGCCACGCCTGTTATAACGTCATGGTGAGCGTCGGGGCGGGATGACGTTTACGTCTCGCGCTCCGACGCGCGAAACGTAAACCAATTCCCCCTTGCAACTCCTGCGTGGCGCGGTGAAATAAACGGGTACTCGCCCCGCACCACGGAACAAGGAGTCACGTCATGAAGGCGCCCCATTTCATCCTCGCTCTGCTCACCGTTCTGGCCTCCGCCCTGCCGCTGTCTGCCGCCGACGTCGTCGGCGTCATTACCGGCGTGGATCTCGACAAGAAAGAGGTTTCGATCGAGGGCCGCGGCCGCGCGCGCGGCAAAATGCTGACTCTCGTCCTCGACGCGGACACGCAGGTGTTGTTCGGCAAGCAAGCCGCCACAGCTTCGGACCTCGTCAACGGCAGGCGCGTCAACGTCGAGTACGAGGATCGCGACGGCAAGCAGGTGGCTCGCGTCTTGCACGTCCACGGCCCGAAGCCCACAGCGTCCGCTGTCCCGACGGACAAGGGCGCGCTCACCGGCATCCTGCGCCGCGTGGCGCTGACGGATCGCGAAATCGTCGTCATTGGCCCAGGGGAAAAGGGCAAGGAGACCGAGACGACGGTCGCCGTGCCGGAGACCGCGCGCATCATGAAGGGCGGCAAGGCGGTGTCGCTGGAAGCGCTGAAGGAAGATGATCCGATCAGCGTCGCCGCCGAGAAGCGCGACGGCCGACTGACGGCGACGACCATCCAGGTCGGACCCGGCGGCCCCGCCGAGAAAGCGACCGTCGTCCCCAGGATTCGCATAGCCCTCAAGGTCATCGACGCGGTGTTGCAACAGCTGGAGAAGCCGGAGCGTTGAGCGCCGGAAGCGGCTCACTTCGCGCTCGTTGCCGGCTGCTCCTGCGGCGCAGGGAAGGCCACATTCAACTCCGTCGGGTCAAATCCGGCCCTGCTCAAGTAGCCGCGTGCCAGGTTCTCCGGCGCCGGCGGCGGGCTGTCGGCCTTGTGGCGGGCCTGTTCGACGTACTTGGTTAGTTCCATGCGCCGGGTGCCGTCGGGAGAGCCGAAGAGCCCGCCGGAGTCGTTCCCGACCGGCATCTCGACCGGGCCGCGCTCCGCGCGCACACGTCCTACCGGATCGACGCAGGTTTCCCGTTCCACGATCATCTTGCCCAGTTCCAGGCAGATCACCGCGGCGAGCCGGCCGTCCGTCTCACAGCGGCGTACCAAGCCCTCGGTGATAACTACTTCTCGGGTGCCGTGGTGATAGATTTCTTCCTTCGGCGAACCGACGGTGCTGAAACGCGGTCGGAAGCCGATCTGCGGATTGCCCGCGATCACCCGGCCGCCCACGGCCCAAACGCGGTCGCTGGCCTCCTTGCTACCAGGGGCCGCGACATCGTGTCGGACTTCAACCGGCTTGCACGCGTGATTGACAAAGGGGCTAGTCGGCACGAGCGTGTTGCTCTCCGGTCCCGGCAGGCAGCCGCCCGCCAGCAAGAAGAACGTCCCGCCCCAGGCGCACGGTTTCATGGCAATCCCCTGTCTGTTCACGATTCGCGCGGACCATAGCGGCGCGCCTCGGTTATGTCCAGAGGGTTCCCAGGCTCCCAGGCCCGCGGCCTGGTCTGACGGAAGCGGCCCTTCAGGCCGCAAGACCGAGGGTTCCCGATTGCACACCAGGCCCGCGGCCTGGGCTGACCGAAGCGGCCCTTCAGGCCGCAATACCGGCGTGGCCTCCTTTGCGAATCGCACGACTCTTTTCCTTGCCATTGACATCCCGCGACGATTTTGTGAGAAGCCCGCCGCAGCCGCGCGTTCGCGGCGGTCCTTCACGGGTGAGGCACAGTCCATGGCCACGATCACCGCTCAGACGCCTTCTGCCGACAAGGTGATGAACGCCCCGGCCCGCGGCGGCCGGGCGCAGGAGAATCCGTCGCGGCCCTTGTGGCAGACGACGGTCTTCCTTGCGGGCGTCGGCGCCCTCGTCTTCGTGTGGCTGGGTCGGCCCTTGGGAGGCAACGTCTCCAGCCGGCAGATCGTCCGCGAGCTGGAAATCTCCCGCCAGCACCTCGGGCGGCCCGATGGCGACGCCAGGACCGCCGCCGACCACGCCCGCCGCGCCCTCGAACAGGCCGACGCCTTACCCGATCGTCAGGCCGAAGCCAACTTTCTCCTCGGCAGCGCCGAGTCGCGGCTCGCCGATGGCGCCCCCGCCATCGAGGCCGTCGAGTTCTGGAAAAGCGCCCGCCGCCACCTCGAAGAGGCCGAGCGCCTCGGTGTGCCCGCCGGCGACCGTGGCCGGTTGCAATACCGTCTCGCCCGGACGCTTTTTTACACCGGCGAAGAGCCAGAGAGCGTCGCGGAACATCTGGCTTCCTCCGTGGACTACGCCGAGGATCGAGCCGAGGCCTATCGATTGCTGGCGGACGCCTACCTGCGCCTGCCGCCGACAGCGGCGAACCTGGAGGCGGCACTGGCGGCCAATGAGAAGCTGCGCATGGTGTTCCCCATCGCACCGGAAGTCCAGGCGCTGGCCCAGTTGCAGGGCGGGGAACTAAACATTCGCCTGAACCGGGCCGAGCTGGCTCGCAAGATTCTGGAGAAAATCAGTCTCCAGGCCCCGGCAGGCGTGCTTGCCCAGGCGCGCGTCTTGCGCGCCCGCAGCTTCGAGGCCGAGGGCCGCTGGCAAGAGTCGGCCGATCAGTGGAAGGCGCTGCTTGGCGACACGCGCGAACGCCTGGCTGACCGTGGCCCGGCCCTTTATCACCTCGGCGTTTGCCTGGCGCGCCTCGGCCAAGCGCAGGAGGCCGCCCCTTATTGGGAAGAGAGTCTGAAGGCCGGCAAAGGCGACGAAGCTGGCGCCGCCGCCCTGGCGCTGGCCGAAGTGTGGCTGCAAGGGCCGACTCCCGAAAAGGCCTTCGAGCCGCTCTCCCGCGTCGCCGAGGGAGTCAACGGCGACTGGAGAAACCCGCTCGTGGAGCTGAAGCAGGCGCGCGACCGCTTCGAGCAGGCGATCCAGGTTTACCGCAATGCTTCCAAGTTCGACTTCGCGCTGCAAACGCTCGACCTGTATCAGAAGCTGGCCGAAGCGGGACGCACGGACCTGCTGCGCGGCGATGTCGGCTCTGAATGGGCGCGGGCGCGACGGGCTGCGGCTCTCCAGCTGCCCGTGGGTGAAGCACGCGCCGCCGAGGAGAACGCCGCGCGCAGCCTCTCGGCCGCCGCCGCCGCCGCGTATCGTCGCGGCTCGGACGCCGTGCAGGGTGAGGCTCGTGAAGAGGCCGTTTGGCTCGAAGCCGTCTGCCGGCTCGACGCCGGTGACGACCGCGGGGCTGTTGAGGCGTTCAACCGCTACGTCCTGATCGGCAAGAAGCCCGAGCGCGTCGGCGAGGCGTGGTTCCGTCTCGGTGAGTGTCACCGCAAGAACCCCGAGCCGGCGGCGCAGGCCAACGCCGAGAGTTCCTTCCAGAAATGCATTCAGAGCCAGTCGTCGTTCGCCTTGCGCGCCCGCTACCAGCTCGCGCTGGCGATGATCGCCGGCGGTAAACTGGACAGCGCCGAGGAGGCGCTGGAGCAGAACCTCAAGCTTCTCCGCCTCGAACCGGACCCAGACGTTCAACAGAAGTCGCTGTTCGCTCTGGGCGGCCTGGCGTTTCGGCGCAACAACTACCGGGCGGCGGTCCCCCGGCTGGAGGAAGCGCTGCACGTTGACCCGCCGCTGACGACGGCGGAGGCGACCAAGGCGCGCTTCCAACTCGCCGAGTCCTGCCGCCAACTCGCCGATCAGGAACAGAAGAAGTTGCTCGAAGAGCCGGCAAAAACACCGGAGGAGTCCGAACACATCAAGAAAGAGCACATTCGCTGGCTCCTGAAGTCGGCCGACGAGTATTACGAGCTGGCGCGCTTCCTCGACGCGCCGGAGTCGGCGGGGCAGCTGACGGAAGAGGAGCGCATCCAGATCCCCTTCCTGGCTGCCATCTGCCGCTTCAACCTCGGTGAGTACGATACGGCACTGGATATTTACGATCATCTCGCCACACGCTTCGTGAAGCCGGCGCCGGAGACGCCGACGACCCTGGCGGCGCGGTACGCCCAGTACCGACTCGAAGCGCTGGCGGGCGTCGTGCGCTGCCACGCCGCCCTCGGCAGAGGCGAGCAGGTTCGCAAGCGGCTGGAGGAGATGCGTCTGATCCTGGAGGGAGCGGATGACGCGGTGCGCGAGGAATACGACAAGTGGATTACGTCGGCAGCGAAGTCGTTGCAAGTACCCTGATGCTAGGACACCCCAGAAGTAGGTCTTACGAGCCGCGACCGTTAGGGAGCGTGGCGATACGCTGCGAAAACCGCTCCCGCAGCGTCCGGAGTCCTGCGGTCGCTGACGCTCCCGGCTCGCCAATTTGCAACAGTTCCTAAGTCGAAGACTTCGCCAGGAAAGCGCGAATGAGCGGCACGATTTCCGCGCCGGCGTCTTCGAGGACGAAATGCCCCGCGTCCGGGAAGGCGTGGACCTCCGCATCGGGAAAGCGGCGCCGCCATTCGGCCAGGAAAGCGCCGTCGAACACGAAGTCGCGCTCGCCCCAGCAGATCAGCATCGGCACGGCGCGGAAGTGCTGCAATCCTTCCTGCACTTCGGTCACGAGCTCGTAGCTCGGATCGCCGGGCCGCAGCGGGATGTCCTGCACAAAACGGAGAACGCCGATCCGGTTTCTCCACGAATCGTAAGGGGCGAGGTAGGCGTCGCGCACAGCCGCTTCCAGTGGACGGACGGCACCGTAGCGGACGGCACCGCGGCTGAAACCGTTCAGCCCACGCACCAGCAGCGGCCCCAACGGTGTCTTGCGGACGAACCACAGCGACCAGGGCAGACGCTTACCGGCAGGCAAATGAAACGCCGCCGTGTTCAGGATTACGAGACGTTTGACGCGCTCGGGATGCCGGCTAGCCCAGGCCATGCCGATCATGCCGCCCCAGTCGTGCAGCACTAGCGTGATATTTTGCCGAATGCCGAGATGATCGAGCAGCGCGTCCACGTCCTCGACGCGCCGCGTTAGCGTGTAGGAATAGCGCGAATCATCGGGCTTATCGGACAGTCCGCAGCCGATATGGTCGGGGACGATGACGCGATTGTTACCGCGCAAGGCCTTGACGAGATCACGGTAATAGAAGGACCACGTCGGGTTTCCGTGCAGCATGACGACGGGCGGCCCCGCGCCCTCGTCGAGGTAATGCATCCGCAGACCATCGTGCTCGAAGAAGCGACCCTCGAAGGGATACAGTTCAGCAAAGTCGGCAGGAAGTTTCATCAAGGACGAACACGAATCTTCACGCCGCACGCCGCACGTCGCACGTCGCACGCCGGGGCTCACCACTCGACTCCCAGCATGAGGCAGTTCAGGCCGCTGCCGATGCCGAGCAGGCCGACGCGGTCGCCGGGGCGCAGGAAATCGCGCTCCTCGGCCAGCGCCGCCGTCAGCGGCAGCGACACGGTGCCCATGTTGCCGAGATAGGAATAGGTCGAATAGTCCTTGTCCGGCGAAATGCCCAACGTCTTGAGGACCGAATCGCGATGGCAGCTGCCGACCTGATGGCAAATTACCTTGTCGATGGACGAAGCCGCCCAGCCGACGCGGGTGAGGAACGCCTTCCAGGTGCGCAGGCCGAGTTCGACGCCGAAGCGCAGGATGGCGACGGAGTCGGTGAACATGATTTGCCGGGCCGCGTTCCAGACGCCGTCGAAGCCCCAGCGGCACAGGCCGTGGTGCTGCGGCGCCGAGTAGGTGCTGCCGCCCAGGAGGCGGCGCCGCAACGGCCGTGAGAACGAACCGTCCGTCACCAGCACCGCCACCGCGCCGCTGCCGCCGGTAAACGTCGCCAGCGACGACTTGAATTTCTCCATGCTGCGCGTGCGGACCAGGTCGTCGATCGTCGAGTCGTTGATCTCGCGGGCCGTCTCGCAGGAGACGACGAGGCCGGCCCGTATCTGTCCCAGTTCAATGCGGTTGGCGACCTCGATAATGCCGTTCAAAACGCCGAGGCAGGCGTTGCTGAGGTCGAAGAGCGTGTCCGGCTCCAGGCCCAGGCCGGCGGCGACGCGGCAGGCGGTCGCCGGTTCCAGCTGTTCCCGGCAGACGGCGGCGTAGATGAGGATGCCCACATCCTCGGGCATGACGTTGGAAGCGTCGAGCGCCTTGCGAGCCGCGCGCACCGCCCCGTCGTAGAGCGGGTAACCGGGCTCCCACCAACGCCGTTCGGAGATGCCGGTAAGTGCTTCGAGTTGCCCTTCGGGCAGCCGCAGCGCCTGGTAAACCGGACGCAACCGCTCCTCCAGCTCGTGCGAGGTCACGATCACGGGCGGCAGTTCGTAGCCGATGGCTTCGAGGTAAACCCGGTTATAATTCATGGCCTCTCGCAATAGGAAGCTCGCGCTTGCGCCCGAGGTTACTCGAGCCGCAGCGTGAAGTCGTTCATTTTATAGATCACACGGCCATCGACCTCCAGGGAGCCGTCCGCCGTGAGCATTCGGGCCGCCTCGTCGCGGCGGGTGATGACGGCCTGTACACTGACGCGGCGGTTGGTCGGCAAGACCTGTCCGCGGTACACCCAGCGGTGCGCGGGACCGGGATTCCCGATGGAAACGCGCCGACCCGGCCAGCGCTCGAAGGCGACGACCTTGAGGAGTTGCAGCATCGCTTCCAGGCCGAGCGAGCCGGGCCAAACTGGATCCTGGAAAAAGTGTGCTTTGAAAAACCATTCGTCCGGCACGACGACCTTTACGCCCTCAATATAGCCGAGTTTGTGCGGACCGCCGTCGGGGAGATAGGCCTCCACGCGGTCCATCATGCGCAGACGGTCGTCGGGAAAAGGCGCCGCACGCGGGAAGTCGAAGGCACGGCCACGACTGCGCTCCGCGTCGGTCGGCTGGTAGGGTTCCGCGTCGCGGACGCCGACTTGCTGGGCGAGCGCTGCGCGCGTGAAGAAGCCGAACATCGTCGAGCCGCGATAGACGCTTTGCTCGCCGCGGCGCACGTCGAAATCATAATTCTGAATAATCATGCCGCCGGACGAAGAAACGCCGGTGATTTTGACGCGCGTCGTCACTGTGCCGGCGTCAGGCCGGACCGGCGCGAACAGCTGGGCAGTGCCTCCGAGATTGCGGAACGACAGATCGACCGGGCTGGTCAGTGCCGAGCCGAGGTAGCCCGCCAGCCAGCCGCACGGCTGCAGCGCCACTTCGAGGAGGACGGCGAACGGCATGACGGCGGCCCGCTCGGCCTCGAAATACCAGGCCGTGAGCGGCACATCGTACTCGGCCTCGATCACGCCGCCCGCGGCCATCTTCCACGGCTCACATTCCTTGATGGAAACGATGCGGTCGAGAAACTGGTACGGCGGCCCCGGCAGGCGGGCGATGACGCGCTCGGAATCGAAGACGCGGTAGCGCTCGCCGAACGCCTCTGACGGCTTGCCGTTGGAGAAAGCGAGAATCGATTCGGGGCCGAAAAGCATGTTTTTCGGCGAGCGGGGGGGGGGGAGCCCCCCCGGGGGGAACGGGGGGGGGGGGCCCCCCCCCCCCCCGGGGCCCCCAC